>JBDTCU010000081.1:0-4601 GCA_039923415.1 Vulcanimicrobiaceae bacterium | reverse complement strand
AATCGGCAGCAGCACGGTAACGATCGCCGCGATAGCTGCCAGCGTCCATCGCCGGCCGGCGAAGCTCACCTGCCTACCTCGAGTCTCGCCGCTAGCGCCTTCGGCAGATGCGCATCGTGGATCTTCTGCTGAACGACGCCGACCGGATAGTCGTAACGCACGTACTCAATCGTTCGCTCATCGGGGTCGTAAAACACAAACGACGCCTGCGGGTTGAGGTCGCGCGGCTGGCCAACGCTGCCGACGTTGATGATATAGCGAGTATCATCCTCGAGTCGAAGATGTCCCCCGTCTTGCATATGCTTGTGGCCGAGAGCGCCGTCCGGTGCCAATGCGTAATAGTCGGCAATGTGGGTATGTCCGATAAAGATCAGCGGTGCATCGGTCGCGGCAAAGGCCGCACTCGCATTGCGTTTATCCAAGATGTATTCAAAATACGTCACCGGTGCGCCGTGCACGAGTAAGTACTCCGGTACTCTGATCTCGTAGCTGAGCGAGTTGAGCCAGCCGATGTGCTCTTTCTCGATCACGCTCTGAGTCCATTCGATCGCGGCTCGCGCGGCCGGATTGAAATATTCAACCCCAAAATTATCGATTGCCGCGACATCGTGGTTGCCGAGAACCGTTGCCTGAGCCCGTTCGCGGATCAGCTTCACGCACTCGTTGGGATTGGGACCGTACCCGACGATATCTCCCAGGCATAGGACAACGTCGTCAGGGGCCAGCAACGCGAACAATGCTTTAAGCGACTCCAAGTTTGCGTGGATATCCGAGAGGACCGCGAATCTCATGCCGGCACCTCTTCGAGAAGACCGCGCAAACACACCCCGAACTGCTCCCGCTCCGGCGGCGTGCCGACGCTGACGCGAACGAAACGGTCGAGCGGTGGCGCTCCCGGCTTACGCACGAAAACGCCGCGAGCCAGAAGTGCGCTAACAATCTGCGTCGCTCGCTGGGATCGTTGAAAATCGATACAGACGAAATTGGTATGCGATTGTAAATAGGCAAGGCCCAACGATTGAGCTAGCTCGTAGTATTCTCGGCGGCCTCGAGCAACCTCGCTTACGACCCAGCGGACGAACTGCTGGTCGGCAAGAGCGGCCAGCGCGCCGACCTGGGCATTTCGATTCACTCCATACTGCAAACGTATCTTTCCAAAGGTTTGGATGTTGCTCGCCGTCGAGATCGCGTATCCGATCCGGGCGCCTGCCAAACCGTAGGCCTTCGAGAAGGTCCGCAGGCGAATCAGCCTCCCATCCATGAGTTGCGGCAACAGCGCGGATTCTTCGAGGAAATCGGCGTACGCTTCGTCGAGCAAGAACAATGACTCGGGCAGTTTTTCAAACAGCCGCGCAACCTCCGCGGCACTGACGAGCGCGCCGCTCGGATTGTCGGGATTCGCAAGGTACACAATCTTCGGCTTGCACTCCATCGCGCGCGCAATCAAAGCGTCGATGTCGGGCCTTCCCTGCGCGGCATAATCAACCGATTCGAGCCTGCCGCCATACCCGATCACGTGATAGGTGAACGTCGGATAGGTTCCGCGCAGGGCTAAAGCGAGCCCGCCCGGCGGCAGATAGGCTCGCACCGCTAGACCCATCAACTCGTCGATTCCAGACCCGATGCAGATGTTATCGATCGAAAGATCATGTTTATCCGCTAACGCCTCTCGCAGATCGTAGGACTCGGGATCGCCGTACCAAGCTAAGCGAGGCAGCTCGGCCGTCATCGCTGCAACCGCCTTCGGTGAGGGACCGAAGGTGCTTTCGTTGGCTCCCAGCCGCAAGAGCGAGCCGCGCCCGCTCTCTCGCATCAACTGTTCGGGACCAATGAACGGCGTCGAGGGCGGCAAGGCCTCGATTGCCGGGGCGGCTGAAAACTCGGTCCTAGCGGGGAACGACACTCACAAACCTCCTGCCGAGAACTGATGCACCCAGAGCGCTGCGCCGGCGGCTACAAGCTCTTCATTTTCTCCCATCGTCACAAAACCGCTCGCTCGGGCCAATAAACTCACATTTGCCGAGCGCAGCGGAAGCGGCCGAGCCGAATAGCGCTCTCCGGTTCGCTCCAGCTGGACGGGGACAAACCAGGTCCATCCCACCCGCCCGCGGATCGGCTCGGCCGCGATCGCGCAAACGATCCGCGGCTCGGAGGGCCGAAGGCCGGTCAGGGCATCCACGATCGGTGCCGCAACAGCTTGAAGAATAAGCAATGCCGAAACCGGATTCCCCGGCAATCCCAGGATGGGCTTGCCGTCAATCGCGCCGAAAACCGTCGGCTTTCCAGGCTTGACCCGCAGCCCGTGCACCAGAACGCCGGGCGACCCCAAAGAGGCAATGGCACCCGGGGTCCGATCCCGTTCGCCGACCGAGGACCCGCCGGTCAGAATCACGCCGTCGCACGTTTCCAGCGCTTCGCGAAGCATCCCCTCCAGGGCGCCCGGCTCATCACTGACGGTTGGGAAATGGCGCGCATAGGCACCCATCGCGCGCAATCCGGCCGCAATTGCGTAGCGATTCGAGTCGCGTATCTGACCCAGTGCGGGCTGGTCCGCCGGCGGGACCAGTTCGTCGCCGCTCGAGAGCAGGCCGAAGACCGGGATCCGAAATACCGGCACCTTTACGATGCCCAGCGTGGCAAGTAAGCCAACCTCAGCCGCGCCGATGCGCCGGCCGGGACCGAGCATCTGCTCGCCTGAGCGCATATCGCTGCCGATCGGATTCACACAGTCGCCGGCCGGGATTGCGGTCGAAACCACGACCATCTCGCCGGAAACCCGAGCATCCTCGACGGGCACGACCGCATCGCTGCCGGCCGGGAGCAGACCCCCGGTCGCAATCTTTAGGGCGCTCCCGCGTTCCAGGCGCCGATCCCAAACGCTGCCCATTGCAACCTCCCCGCCAATCTTCAGGGACCCGGGCGCATCGGCGGAGAGAATCGCAAAACCGTCCATCGTCGAGCGTGGTGCTGCAGGATAGTCGGCATCCGCGTGAACCGGCTGCGCTAGAATACGCCCGACGCACACATCCAATCCAACCTGCTCGATTTGCGGACGGATTACGTTCGCGCGCGAAAAGAATGCGACCAGCGCCCGCTCGGGGGCGAGCAGCTTCTCGGTCGCAAATCCGCCGTTGGGTAGGAGTGCGTTTGAAACCCGCATAAAGCGCGTTCGACCTCACATGATAGATATTCTAGTAGTTCGTCGCGATCCCGATCGCGTTCGCCGGTCGGCACAGCGCCGCGGTCTCGATCCGTCGTTTGTTGATGAAGTTCTGCGCTTAGACGGTCAGTACCGCTCCTTGCAGACTGACGCTGAGAGCGCCCAGGCCGAAAAGAATGCGCTCTCGGCGCAGATCGCCCGCGCCGCGGACAAGCCGGCTGCCGCAAAAACACTGCGCCCGCAATTGGACACGCTCGCAACTGCTATCGCTGCCGGTCAGAAACGGGCCGACGCATTGGCGCCGGATAATCCGGAATCTCCGCTGCGCCGTCTGCTCGAGCAATCGCCGAACCTTCTCGACGAGAGCGTTCCTGACGGCAATGACGAAACCGCGAACGTCGTCCTGCGCCAATCCGTTTCACCCAAACCACTCGACTTCGCTCCGAAAAGCCATTGGGAGATCGGCGAGGCGCTCGGCATTCTCGATTTTGAGCGCGCCGCTAAACTGTCGGGCAGCCGTTTCAGCGTGTTAATCGGCGAGGGCGCCCGCCTATCGCGCGCATTGGTAACCTTCTTTCTGGATCGAGCGAATAAGAAGGGATACACCGAAGTTGTTCCACCGTATTTAGTGACCCGCGCAACCATGTGGAAGACCGGTCAACTCACCAAGTTTTCGGATGCGATGTTTGTGGATCAGGACGCCGATCTGTTCATGATTCCGACCGCAGAGGTGCCGCTGACGGCACTCCACAGCGAAGAGATTTTGGGGTTCGATCGGCTGCCCCGCAAATACACCGCGTACACGCCGTGTTTCCGCAAGGAGGCCGGTGCAGCGGGTAAAGATACCCGCGGTTTGGTTCGACAGCATCAATTCGAGAAAGTGGAACTGGTCTGGGTGTGCGCTCCCGAAGATTCGGCGGATGCGCTCGAATCGCTTACTCGCGACGCCGAAGCTTTGCTCGACGAGCTGGAGCTTTCGTATCGAGTGATGGCACTGTGCGCGGCAGACATCGGGTTTAACGCCGCAAAGACCTATGATTTGGAGGTTTGGCTTCCCAGCGCGCAGAGTTACCGCGAGATCAGCTCGTGTTCGAACTGTACCGACTTTCAATCTCGACGCGCGAATATTCGCTTCCGACGCGACTCAAAAGCCAAACCGGAACTGGCGCACACGCTCAACGGCTCAGGTCTTGCCGTCGGCCGGACGCTGCTGGCAATACTAGAAAATTACCAGCAAGCCGATGGGAGCGTGCGCGTTCCGAACGCGCTGATTCCTTACTTGGGAACTGACTGCATCAAGAATTGAGCGAGCCGGTCGAGCGCCTGCGTACCCTTCGGCAATTCGGCTTGTGCGTTGCGCCGGCTTTCAATTCGAACGCGGGTGTGGGTTTCGTCAAGTTTTGTGAGTTCGCAAGCGATCCGCTCGGAGAACATCAACCCG
>JBDTCU010000080.1:0-8805 GCA_039923415.1 Vulcanimicrobiaceae bacterium | reverse complement strand
AACCTCGATGAAACGACTCTATGGCGTTTCTGGATCAATTTTTCGCGTTCGCACCCTGGGTCTTATTTGTTATCATTTTGGTAGTCGCGTACTATGCGACCCGTCATGAGCGGGCCACTCACGGCGTACCGATCGGTAAAACGTACGCTTGCGCCAACTGCGGGCGGCGCGGTAAACACGAGCATATGGTCCCGATCAACCGCGAAGGCGCGGTCGTCTGGTACTGTCACGGCTGTTCCGCCGGTCGTTGAGGCTAGACTTGCAAGACTTCGGTGATCTCGGGGCATTCCGCCATCACCGTCGACTCGATTGCGAACTTTAGGGTGGTATTGGCCATCGAACAGCCACCGCAGGCCCCGAGCATCTGTACGTAGGCTACGCCATTTTCGACTTTGATCAGCCAGACCTCACCGCCATCCATCGCGATGCCCGGGCGAACTTTATCGATCGCCGCATTGACCCGCTCGGCTAGCGATTTTGGTGGTGTCTCCGTAGTTATTGTCCGTAACCTTTCATGAGGTCGTGCATGCGGCCCGCCATCGAGAGCGCGCTCTCCCACTTGCGCTGCCACATATTGCGGCCGAAAATCAGACCCACGCAGCCCGCCTCCATGGCGATAGCGGCTTTATGGAGGGTGTCGTCGTCGCCCATCTTGCTGCCGCCCGAAACCAGCACCAGCGAACGACCGGCCGATTTCACGACTTTGGCGAGCCCCTCTACATCAGAAAACTCCAGCGTATTATATGGTTTCGGCAGCTGCGACGCAGTGGCCGCATCCCACTTGGGCTCGTTGAGTTTAATGATGTCGGCCCCGACTTCGCACGAAACTCGAGCCGCATAGTCAATTGCGTAGAGCGAATCGATTCCGCCCTTGGCCTTCACGGCTACGCCGCGCGGATACGCCCAGATAATCAGCGGCATTCCGTAGCGCTCGCATTCGCGTCGAACTTCGTTGCACTGCGCGATATCGGCATCTTGTGCCGGACTTCCGACGTAGAGCGTATATCCGGCCGCGTCGGCACCCAGACGCACGGCGTCTTCGACCGACGATGTCAGCGAACTGAACGGCTCATCGTCGGCTGGGAGATTGGTTTTCCCGTTGATCTTCAGCACCAACGGAACTTTGCCGGCGTAGGCCTTGTGATATTTCTCGGCCAGCCCGATGTGAAGTGCGATACCGGAGAAATTTCCTTCGACGGCCAGGCGATAGATCCAATCGGTGTCTAGCGCATCGGGGTTATCGAAGAAATCAATAGGCCCGTGTTCCAGCCCTTGATCGATCGGCAGCAGCATCAGGGTTCCATTGGCCGGTCCATGCTCGTACATCAGGCGATGGAGGCGAACCCGCTTGCCTGTCGAGAGATTCAAATCATCGAACGTCGGGCGTGCAACGGTGGTCAACATCGCGGGTCTCCAGTCTAGAGCGGTAATCGTAGGCTTCGGGCGTTCGGCTAGCTCGCGGACGGGCCCTATGCGAGCGCCGCGAGGCTAACGATCTGAGTCAGGACGAAAAGCGCAACTCCCGCGAAGGCGCTTTGAGCCGGCGGCGGGTTGAGGCGGCCGATGAAAACCCCGATTGCGGCAATGCAGACTCCGATCGGCAGGAGCCAAAGAAACCGCAAGGGCGCACCGTTATTCAGCGCCACAAGTGCCGTCAGCATGCAGGCAAGGCCGGCTCCGACGATGAGTGCGGGCGCTCTTGCCAGGCCGAATCGCACCAAGAGGTTGCGCTTCCCGGTCGCGCCGTCGGCGACGTAATCCGGAATCTGCACGCAGATCATCATCGCGAACATCGCGCAGCCTGCCGGCAGACTCCACAGCAGCACGCGCCAGTCCCACGTACTCGTTTGAGCCGTGTATCCTAGCATAGGCACCAGCATCCCGACAACCAGCGCGGTATCGACTTCGCCGAATCCGCTCGCTAACAAGCGCAGCGGCGGTGATGAATACGACCACGCGAGGATGGCGAGCAGGATTCCCAGTTCGGCCGCGATGCCGTTCTCGCGAACGTAGAAACCTATCGAAGCGATGATTCCGATAACCGCGCAAACGATCGCCGAAACCAGAGCGATTCGCGGAGTCAGCTCTCCCGTAACGAGAACGCCGCTCCCACCCGAGAAAGGCGTTCGCATGCTTATCGCATCGGTTGAGCGATCGAAGTAATCGTTTGAATAGTGGGTCATCAACTGCAAGCTCGTAACCGTCACCTGGGCAAGCAGATACATCCGCCAAGAAATCGCGGAGCCAACCCAATGGGCGGTTGCGACACCGAAGGCTACACCAAGAACCCCGCCGGCCAAGAATTTCAGTCGCGAGAGCCTCAAGAAAGCCCCGCCGTTCCGAATCGCGTGCAACGAAAGCAAGGATTCCGGGAACCGGCGACCTCCCCTTTTCCAGGAGCGGAGCTGCCGGCCGGTCAAAGCGCGATTGAAGTGAATAGACAACCTCATATCGGTTTCATCGGACTCGGCGCGATGGGCGAGCCGATGGTCGGCAGCTTGCGGCGCGCCGGTTTTGCCGTAACCGCCGCGGTTCATCGCAATCGCGCGGCGTTGGAACGACTGCTGACTTTGGGCGTGCTCGAAGCGGCCGATCCGGCGGCCGCCGCCGCCGCGAGCGATCTGGTCATCACGTGCGTTCCGGATACCCCTCAAGTAGAAGAGGCGCTCTTCGGCGAGCGCGGCTTGGCCGCCGGCGCAAAGATGGGCACGCTCTTCATTGACATGTCGACGATATCTCCGATTGCTTCTCGCGCTTTCGCGAAGCGCCTGACGTCGATGGGGCACCGCTTCGCGGACGCGCCGGTAAGCGGCGGACCGGTACGCGCAAAAGAAGGCACGCTCGCAATCATGGCCGGCTCCTCACCCGAAGACTTCTCGGAGGCCGAGCCGATTCTTCGGGCGATGGGTACGCCGACCCACGTCGGAAGCGTCGGAATGGGTGAGACGGTTAAGCTCGTCAATCAGTTGATGATCGGTTCGATTATGATCGCCAACTGTGAGGCTCTGATCTTTGCCAAAAAGGCGGGCGTCGACCTGGATGTTGTCCGCAGCGTTATCGGTACAGCGACCGGTTCGAACTATTTGCTGGAAAATTGGTTGCCAAAAACCTGGTTTGCAGGTAGCTTTGATGGAGGCTTCGCAATGGACTTGCTCCGAAAAGACCTGAACGCCGCGTTGGAGGCCGCGCGCGAGATGAAACTAGCCCTACCGGCTTCGGCCTTTGCCTATCAGCTCTACACCGCACAATCAGCAGAAGGAGATGGCGCCCGTGACTATAGCGCCGTCGCAAAATTTTATGAGCGCATCGCCGGAGCTTAGCTCCCGGGGCCCCTTCGTCAAAAACGCCGACATGAACAAAAAAATCCTCGTCGTTGACGATGAGTCGGCGATTCTGCAAACCCTGCGCTATAATCTGGAACGCAGCGGGTATACGGTCTGCACAGCGACTGACGGCCGCACCGCAATTGCAATGGCGCAGCGCGAAGAACCGGACTTGATCGTGCTGGACATCATGCTGCCGGTTCTCGATGGGATCGAGGCTTGCAAAGAGATCCGCAAGAACAGTTCGGTTCCAATCATCATGCTAACCGCCAAAGATCAAGAGATCGATAAGGTGCTGGCGCTCGAACTCGGGGCTGATGACTACGTCACCAAGCCGTTTGCGCTCCACGAGTTCCTCGCACGCGTCAAAGCAAGGCTGCGCCGCCCGCAGCCGATCAAGGCGCACGACCGCGAAGATGCGATCGAGCTCGGCCAAATCGTGCTCGACCCCTCACGGCAGCACCTCATGGTGCGCGGAAAGGATACCGCGCTTGCACCCAAGGAGTTTGCCCTGCTGTACGCTCTCATGGAGAATCACGGCCGTGTGGTGACGCGTCAAACGCTACTCGACAAGGTTTGGGGATACGATTTCGAGGGTGAACAGCAAACCGTCAGCGTTCACGTGCGCTGGCTACGCGAAAAAATCGAAGAAGATTCGCGCAATCCGCGGCACATCATTACCGTGCGCAGCCGCGGCTACATGTTCAAGGAGTAGCCGGCTGCAATCCGAGGTTCTAGCTCTGGTTGCGCTGATCGTCGGTGCGGCCGGCGGATTTGCGCTAAAGACGCGTCCGCGCACCGTGCCTGCGGTCCGCTCCGAGCCGCATGCAGTCGGCCGTTCCGCCACCTCCGACGAGCGATTTGACCGGCTGGTACGAGCTCTGCCGCTCGGCGTGCTGATGCTCGAGCGCAATGCGCGAGTGAGCTTTGCCAACCGGGCCGCGGCTGCGATTTTTGGTTTTGACACGACACGCGCGCTAAGCGCCCATCTGATCGAAGTCATTCCCTCAATCGAATTGGAGCGCCGGGTCGGCGAAGCACTCGGCGGCGAGGCTTCTATCGGGCCGCTCATTGTGACCGGAAAGAGCGGAAACCGGACCTACGCGGTCTCGGTTTACCCGCTAACCGATGAGGTCGAGGCGATAACCGGCGCGCTGATTCTTGCGGAAGATCAGACCGAATTGCTTGCGATGGAGCGGGCCCGTCAGGAGTTTCTCACCAATGTTTCGCACGAATTGCGCACGCCGCTCGCATCGGTTAAATTGATGCTTGAGACAGTGCTTGAATCGCCGGATGACGACACGCACGACCTGTTCCTGCCTCAAGCGTTGGCTCAGGTCGATCGACTGGCGACGCTCGTGCAGCGATTGCTGCTGCAAGCTCGCGCCGAGTCGAGTGAAGTCCAATTGGAGTTGGCGGCGCTGGACTTGCGGAAAGTCGCAGCCCCGATCGTGCAAGCTTTTGCCCAGCAGGCCCAAGCGAAGAACGTTGCCCTAGAACTGCGGCCTCTGCGCGAGGTGAAACTGGAGGGCGACTCGGATCGACTCTCTCAGGTGTTTGTGAACTTGATCGATAACGCGCTGCGCTTCACGCCTGCGAGCGGTTCGGTCACCGTCGAGTTGGATCGTGACGACGAGTTCGCGATCGTACGCGTCCTCGACACCGGGATCGGCATTCCGTTCAGAGATATGCCTCATATATTCGAACGTTTTTATGTGGTCGACCGCTCGCGCGCACGTCAGCTCGGAGGCGGAGTCGGGTTGGGACTTGCAATCGTCAAGCAGATTGTCGAGGCGCACGGCGGCACGATCGGCGCCGAATCACAACTGGGGCGGGGCGCTGCATTTAGCTGTCGGCTTCCACTTGGTGCGAGCCTCCTTAATCTTCCTTAATATGATGTTAAGGCTGGCTTAGCATGCGCTCTCCTACGATAGCGGGGCTAATGAGAGGTCGAGCCCACGCGCAGGAGAGCATCGCGAAAGCAGCGCTCTTTGCCGCGAGCCTATTTGTGATCGTTGCGATGGCGGCGATCGTGCTGTATTTGGCCTATCAGGGTCTGCAGCTATTTTTCGTCGACCATATCTCACCGCTGGTGTTTTTAGGATCGGCCAATTTTTCTCCGGACGCCCGCCATCCGGGCGCTTTGGTATTTATTGTCGGGTCGCTCGCCATCACGCTCTTTGCGATCGTGGTCGGCGCACCGTTCGGGATCGCTGTAGGAATTTTTCTCTCCCAATTGGCGCCCAAGCGGCTGGCCGAAATTATGAAGCCGTCGATCGAAATTTTGGTCGGCATCCCTTCGGTTGTCTACGGCTGGCTCGGCCTCACGCTGCTTGCACCGCTGATCCGAGAGCACGTTGGAAGTCTTACCGGATTCGGCGTCCTGACCGCGGGGATCGTCCTGTCGATCATGATATTACCGACCGTCATCTCGCTCTCGGAAGATGCACTGCGCGCCGTTCCCTTGGCATTGAAAGAGGGCTCGATGGCATTGGGAGCGACCCGCTGGCAGACGATTCGCAGCGTACTGCTTCCGGCGGCGCGAAGCGGTTTGACGGTCGCAATCATTTTAGGAATCGCGCGCGCAATCGGCGAGACACTAGCAGTCCAGATGGTGATCGGCAACAGCACGATTTTGCCCAAGTCGTTGCTCAGCCCGACCGCCGCCCTTACCACCGAAATTATCACCGACATGGGCAGTGCGCCGCAAGGCTCGGTGCTGTATCACTCGCTGTTCACGATGGCATTCTTGCTGTTGCTGATCGCGATGGGGTTAATTTTAGCGGTACGCTACGCAGCCCGGCGGAGCGCCTAGTGGCGGCGACGCTGCCGATTGTCCGGGCCGTGCGCCGCAAGAGCACCGCCGGACGGCGCCGCCTTATCGATCGGTTGATGACCGGAGTGCTGTGGATCGCGGCGCTGAGCATCGTGGTCCTGCTGGTTTTCTTTATCGGATACATCTTTTATCTCGGGGCTGGTGCAATCTCATGGCATTTCCTCACCGCGCCGCCCAGCGAAATAGCAGCCGGCGGCGGCATCGGCCCGGAAATCTATAATTCGTTTTACATCTTATTCTTGACGCTGGTATTCACTATTCCGATTGCGATGTCGGCCGGAATCTATCTGCAGGAGTACGCTCGTCCAGGACGCTTTACGGCGTTGGTGCAGTTCTGCGCCGAGTCACTGGCTACCATCCCATCGATCGTGATGGGCTTGTTCGGCCTGATTATCTTCGTGACGGTGCTCGGTTGGAAGTTTACAGCACTGGGCGGTGCATTGACGTTGACGTTGCTCAATCTTCCGGCTCTGATGCGGGTGACTCAAGAGGCGATTGCCAGCGTTCCGGATGCCTATCGCGAGGGCTCGATGGCGATCGGCGCAACCAAGTGGCAAACGATTCGCAAGGTCGTTCTTCCAAGCGCGATAGCTCAGCTTACGACCGGCGTAGTGCTGGTTGCCGGCAGGATTTTTGGTGAGACTGCCGCGCTCATTTATACTGCCGGGGTCAGCGTTTCGGCCGGAAACTCGGCGTTCGATTTGAACCCATTCCACACCGCCGAAACCCTCTCGGTACACCTCTGGTACACTCATTCTGAAGGACTCGTTCCGGACGGTGCGGCAGTTGGGAACGGGTCGGCGCTTGTTCTGCTCGCGATGGTGCTGCTCTTTAACATCGGCGCGCGCGTTCTAGGTCGCGTACTGAGTAAACGGTTAACCGGAAAGTGACCATGTTCGCCACCCCAACTCCCGTGCCGGATGCGCTAAAAGCCGCAAAACTCCGAATCGAAGACCTGAACGTGTACTACGGCGACTTTCAGGCAATCAAGAACGCCTCGCTCGATGTTCCCGAGAACCGGGTTACGGCGCTGATCGGCCCATCGGGCTGCGGTAAGTCGACCTTTATTCGGGCCTTGAACCGGATGCACGATCTGGCACCCGACGTTCGCGTCGAGGGGCGTGTGACGTTGGACGGCGAGGATATCTACGCGCAAAACGTCGACCCGGTTACGGTCCGTCATCGCATCGGCATGGTGTTCCAGCGTCCCAACCCGTTCCCAAAATCAATCTACGAAAACGCCGTCTACGGCCCGAAAATTCATGGCGAAAAGGATCGCCGCAAATTGCAGGAGATCGCCGAGCGCAGCCTTCGTAACGCGGCCCTTTGGGACGAAGTGAAGGACCGGTTGCACGATTCGGCACTCGACCTCTCGGGCGGCCAGCAGCAGCGCTTGTGCATCGCCCGCGTCCTTGCGGTCGAACCGGAAGTGATCTTGATGGATGAACCGGCCTCCGCCCTCGACCCGATCGCAACTTCAAAGATTGAAGATTTGATTGGTGAGTTGAAAAAGGCCTACACGGTAGTGATCGTCACGCACTCGATGCAGCAAGCCGCTCGAATCTCCGACTACACCGCGTTCTTCTTGCTCGGGGATCTGATCGAGATCGCAAAAACCCGCGAGATGTTTACCAATCCGCGGGACAAACGAACCGAGGATTACATCACCGGCAGATATGGGTAGGTTAAGCACGCTGTAAGTCCACCTTAACTTTAAGGAGACTACACTAGCGTCATGAACTCGCAGAAGCTGACGACCCTACTCGTGCTGGGCGCGTCTTTGTTTATGTCGGGAGGATGCTGAAACATTTGACCGCTGCGCTCGTCGCGGCCGCGTTCCTTCTGCCGATGACCGCTAGCGCGGATACTTCCATCAGCGCTGCCGGTTCGACCAAACATCTCGGCGTCAACATCTCCGTCTCCGGCGGCGGCTCCTTCACCGGAATCACCCAGGTTAAAGAAGGCTCGGTCGGATCAGCCGATCATCGTGATCAATCGTCCGCGCAGCTCCGGAACGCGCGCCGTCTTCACTAAAACAATTATGGGCATCTCCAAAATCGCGGAGACGGGCCTGACGGAAGATAGCTCGGGCACCGTCGTTACGACCGTTGCTTCCACTCCGGGAACGATCTCATACGATGCGCTTGGCTACACCGTCAATAAGCCAATCACTGTTTTGAAAGTGAACGGCGTCGCGGCGACCGCGCAGAACATTCGCACTGGAAAATAATCGGGCGCGCTCTCTAGGTGAGGGCGCGCCCGGCGCGAATATGTCGGCGCGATGAAACCCATTCCGACCACGATGTCCGCGCTCTGCAAGGTTAAACCCGAAGCGGGTTTTGTCCGCACAGAGGTGCCTGTTCCGGCGATCGGTCCGACCGATGTCTTGATTGAGGTCGAGAAAGCCGGCGTCTGCGGGACCGATTATCATATCTACAGCTGGGATAAATGGGCTCAAAACCGGATCAAGCCGCCACTGGTTGTCGGCCATGAATTCATGGGGCGAGTCGCAGCGATCGGCTCCGCCGTGCGAATGGTTGAGGTCGGCGATCGCGTTTCGGCCGAAGGCCACATCGCCGACGGTATGTGTTTGCTCTGTCGCACCGGTGAAGCCCATATCTGCGAGCGCGTCGAGATCATCGGGGT
>JBDTCU010000079.1:0-11653 GCA_039923415.1 Vulcanimicrobiaceae bacterium | reverse complement strand
CGACGGGACCCGCGCCGAGGTGCTCTTCCTGGACGCACGCGAAGATGTCTTAGTCCGCCGTTACAGCGAGACGCGCCGGCGTCACCCCTTTGGTGCCGCAGGCTCGCTCGGCGAAGCGATTTCGAGCGAGCGTAACTCGCTTGCGGCCTTGCGTTCGCACGCTACCGCGGTGCTCGACACCAGCGGGCTGACGCATGCGGCGCTGAAAGAAAAAATCACCGCACTCTTCTCTCCTCGGCAGAACGAGCATCGCTTGGGGCTTGCAGTCATAGCATTTGGCTTCAAGTACGGCATTCCGCTCGATATCGATCTTCTGTTCGACGTGCGATTTCTAAGAAATCCAAACTACGTGGATCAAATGCGTAACTCGACCGGGCTCGACCCGGATGTGCGCGCGTTTATCTGTGAGGACCCGGCTCTGCAGCCGTTTCTCGCGCATCTGTATTCACTGATCGATTTCTTGGTTCCGCATTATGTCGTCGAAGGCAAATCGCAATTGACGATCGGAGTCGGCTGTACCGGCGGCCGGCACCGTTCGGTTTTTGTCGCGAAAGAACTGTTCGATCATCTGGCAGCAAACTCGGATCTTTCGCTCCACTTAGAAGCACGGGATACGAGCCGCTGATGGGCTCCAGAATGGTCGGTGCACTACGCTGGTTTTACCCGGGCCTCGGCGTCAAGCGTTGGCTGGTCGTCGCCATTATCGGGCTTTTGCTCCTGGTTAACGGCATCAGTCGATGGCTGGTAGCCGAAGGATTGCACTTCAACATCAACGAGCTGCTCGACAGCAGCGTCGATGACTTCTTCTCACCCGCCTATCTCTCTTGGATTTTCGGTTTCGTCGGCCTCGCGCTGATCTATTTCGGAATCGGCCAATGGCTGCGAGCCATTCTGCGCGCGAGCAGTTTGGGCGGAGGAAATCGGCTGGTCGACCGGCTGATGGAACTCCGTTTGCGTAATGGGTATAAGATCGTTGCGATCGGCGGAGGCACCGGCCTCTCAACCCTGTTGCGCGGGCTCAAGCGGCACACCACGAACATTACTGCGGTGGTCACCGTCAGCGATGACGGCGGCAGTTCGGGCCGTTTGCAAAAGGAACTGGGCGTTCTTCCTCCCGGTGACATCAGAAATTGCTTAGTCGCGCTAGCCGACGATGAAGCCTTAGTCACCGACCTCTTTCAGTATCGCTTCTCCGAAGGAAACGGACTGAGCGGCCACTCGTTCGGCAATCTCTTCTTGGCGGCGATGACGGGGATTACCGGAAACTTCGATCACGCGATTAAGGAGTCTAGCCGCGTTCTCAATATCAAGGGACGGGTGCTTCCCGCTACGCTCGGCTTTGTGCGCTTGTGCGCGACGCTCGAAGATGGGACCAGCGTCGAAGGCGAGTCGAACATCTCAGCCTCGAAGAAGCGCATCAGCAACGTGTATTTCGATCCGCCTTTCGCCGCGCCGCTGGACGAAGTTATCGCTGCGATTCGGGATGCGGACGCAATCGTGCTCGGACCCGGCAGCCTCTACACCTCGATTCTTCCGAATTTTCTGATCGATCGGATCGCGAGCGAAGTTGCGGGTTCGACGGCCGTAAAGATGTACGTCTGCAACGTCATGACCCAGCCCGGCGAGACCGACTCGCTAACCGCCGCGGAGCACGTAGCAGCGCTCTTTAAAAACGCGGGGACTCGCGTTTGTGACTACGTGATCGTGAACGAACAACCTCCGTCAAAACTACTCGAAGCCTACGCCGAAGAGGGTCAAATGCCGGTCGAGCCCGACCTCGATCAGATTAGCGCACTAGGGCCTAAACCGGTTGCCGCGCGAGTTATCAGTGAGACCGTGAACGTACGTCACGATTCAGAGAAACTTGCCAGTGTCGTGATTGAGGTTATCGACGCGGCGATTGCGCAACGCGCCTCGTTCCTGAAATCAGCTACAACAGTCGAACGCGCGCATGCCCAGATTACCGCGCAGTAACGGTGCGCTCGATGGCGGCCCTCGCAGAGGCTTCAACATACCTTGCGGCGTCGCGGATCGAATCTTCAACCGAGGTTCCGTTGGGCGCGATTGGCTCGACATCGACCCCGCGGCGGGCCAGTTTCTCGGCGGTCCTACCATCGACGGCGCCGCCAAAGGCGATTACCGGAACATTGCGCGCGCGCGCAAGTTCGCCAACTCCGAAGACCGTTTTTCCGTGAAGTGTTTGCTCGTCAATCTTGCCTTCGCCGGTCAGGCATAGCGCTGCACCGATCAGCAGTTGGTCCAAGCCGGTTTCGCGCGCGATGACCTGCACGCCCGGTTCGAGGGTAGCGCGAAGAAACGCCAGCAGCGCAAAGCCCAGCCCGCCGGCCGCGCCGGCACCGGGACGCTCGCGATAATCGGCGCAGATCGTTCCCTCGCTCACATCGGCGATCCGTTCCAACGCTTTATCCAATAGCCCGACTTGAGCTGGATTGGCGCCTTTTTGCGCAGCAAACGTCCGGGCGGCGCCGTACTCGCCGCAGAGCGGATTATCAACGTCGACCGCGACCGCAATCTTCGCGCGCGCAAGGCGCTTGTCCAAACCTTGCAAATCGATTGCATCGAGCTGTTCGTAGGCAACCATCCCGCCGCCAATATCTTCGTCGTACTTATCTAAGAAACGAACCCCAAGCGCGCGCAGCATACCGGTACCGCCGTCGCAAGTAGCACTGCCGCCGATCCCGATAACGATCCGGGTTACGCCGGCGGTTAAGGCCGCTTGGATCAACTCTCCTGTACCGAACGTGTCGGCGTGAATCGGGTCGTACGCAGATCTCTCGAGCAGTCCCAAACCCGACGCGCTTGCCATCTCCAGGATCGCGGTATCTCCGTCGACCGCGTAGACTGCCTCCACCGGAGCACCGAGCGGCCCGCGCACCTCCACCGTCTTGCGCTCTGCACCGCGCTCCAAAAACACATCGACCGTTCCTTCACCGCCATCGGCCATTGGGCAGAGTTTGCAGACGGCGCTCGGCGCAGCCCCCAGAACCCCGCGCTGCATCGCCTGCGCGGCCTGCGTTGCTGTAAGGCTCCCTTTGAATTTGTCGGGAGCGATGACGACGGTGATGCTCAGTGACTTAGGGCCACGCTAAGCGTTGCGCTTTTTTCAGGTTCAACCCGAATGCTGCCGCTATAAGCTGCATATCCTGGTGCCTGGACTGTATAGTCGATATCACCGCTCGGCACGTTGAGAAAGGTGAACTTTCCGTCGGTCCCGGTCGTCATGGTCAGCACGGTATCGATCGTAACGACCGCATTTGCGATCGGCGCACTGGTGAGGTGGTCCACAACGGTACCGCTCACCGAAGCATATTTTGCCGTAGGCGGCAGTTCGCTGTCATTGCACGCCACCAGGAACGAGAGGACGAGCAGCGCTCCGAGGAGTCTGGCAATTTTCATGCTGAGTAATTCTTGAAGCGCACGCTTTCGGCCCTTCGTGACCGGCCCTGAAGGCCGCCTCTGCGGATTGGCCGAAAGGCCAAACGCTGCAAATTGCGCTCAAACGCAATCCACTGGAGGCTTCACTTGGCCACAACCGCACCAACGGAGCGCAAAGCCGGTCCGATGTACTTTGACGATGCGCTCGCCGCAATCGGCAATACCCCGCTTATCCGCCTGAACAAAGTCGTCGACGGCGCCGAGTGTTTGGTTTTGGCCAAGGTCGAGTACGTCAATCCCGGCGGCAGCGTCAAGGACCGCCCGGCAGTTGCTATGCTCGACGCCGCCGAAAAGGCCGGCCAACTGCGGCCCGGCGGAACGATCGTGGAGCCGACCAGCGGCAATACTGGTTCGGGGCTCGCCATGGCTGCCGCAATCCGCGGGTATCGCTGCATTCTGGTCATGCCCGACAAGATGTCGCGGGAAAAGATCGACCTCCTACGCGCCTACGGCGCCGAAGTGGTTGTAACGCCGAGCAACGTACCCAACGACTCGCCTGAGTCCTACTACGGGGTAGCGAATCGCTTGGCGTCCGAGATCCCGGGCGCATTTCAGCCCAATCAATTTCACAACCACGAAAACCCGGCCTCGCATTACCATTCAACCGGACCGGAGATTTGGCAACAGAGTCAGGGCTCGATCACCCATTTTGTGGCTGGAATCGGAACCGGCGGAACGATCTCGGGCACGGCCCGCTATCTCAAAGAACAGAACCCGAAAATTCACGTGATCGGAGCCGATCCCGAGGGCTCGATTTACTCCGGCGATACACCCAAATCGTACGCAGTCGAGGGCATCGGGATGTCGTATTTACCAGAGACCGTCGACATGAAAGTGATCGATGAGATGGTTCGTGTGTCGGATCGCGAGTCATTCCTGATGGCTCGCCGAATCGCGCGCGAGGAAGGTCTGCTGGTAGGCGGCTCGTCCGGCACGGCGGCGGTCGCAGCCGTGAAGCTGGCAAAAACGCTGCCCGCTGACGCGGTTCTCATCGTCCTCTTCCCCGACTCCGGTAAGGGATATATGTCGAAGATTTTCAACGACGAGTGGATGATCGCCAACGGCTTCATCACGGAGGGCAAACGCCGCGCCACCGTCGGCGACGTGCTGCGCAGCAAAACACCGCTGCCCCAGTTGATCACGGTGAAAGACACCGATGTGGTGCGCAGCGCACTCGATCTCCTGCGCAAGTACGAAATATCGCAGATACCGGTGATGCGCGGCGGCGAACAAATCGGAAGCATTAACGATGTAGCGGTCATGCAGTCGGTCTTCGATCAGTCCGACATTCTACACAAACCGGTAACCGAAGTAATGGGTCGCCCGTTCCCGTTGCTCGAGCAATCGGATGAGATCGAGAAAGCGTACAAGCTGCTGACGCTGGCTAATCCGGCGGTTGTGGTGACCGACGACGGAGAACCGATCGGCGTACTGACCCGTCAAGACATCATCAGCTATCTTTCGACTTCCTCCGAGACTGTGAAACCGCATTAGATGAAGTTCAGCACCAAAGCGATTCATGTCGGTCAGGCCGCAGATCCAACCACCGGCGCGACCATTGTACCCATCTATCAAACCTCGACCTACACCCAAGATGCGGTTGGAGAACATAAAGGCTACGACTACAGCCGTACCGTCAACCCGACTCGTGTCGCACTCGAATCGCAATTAGCTGCCCTGGAAGGTGCGTCGTACGGCAGCGCATTTGCAAGCGGTATGGCAGCCACCGCCGCGGTCCTCAACATCCTTAGTGCCGGAGATCATGTCGTTGTAACCGACGATTTATACGGCGGTACCTACCGATTGTTCTCGAAGGTGTTGGCTCGCTACGGCCTGGAGTTCACATACGTCGACATGGCCGATCCGGCTGCGGTGCGTGCCTCTATCAAACCAAATACTAAGATGTTTTGGATTGAGACGCCCACCAATCCGCTGCTGAAGCTTATCGATATCTCCGCGATTTGCGCGCTGCGCGGAGCCGGAGCGATCGTCGTGGTCGACAATACCTTTGCCTCACCGTACTTTCAACAGCCGCTGGCACTGGGTGCGGATGTGGTCGTGCACTCGACCACCAAATACATCGGCGGACACAGCGACGTGGTCGGCGGAATAGCGCTAACCAGCAGCAAGGAACTGCACGAAACGATCAAGTTTCATCAAAACGCGGTCGGCGGCGTCCCCAGTCCGAACGACGCCTGGCTCACTATGCGCGGCGCCAAGACGCTCGCGATCCGGATGCGCGAACACGCGCGCAATGCTCAGGCCGTTGCCGAATTCCTAGAGGCGCACGCCGAGGTGGAACGGGTGTACTACCCGGGTCTGGCTTCTCATCCGCAGCATCAATTGGCCAAGACGCAGATGAGCGGATTCGGCGGCATGGTCTCGTTCACGCTCAAGGGCGCCGACGCCCGCGGTATCGACTTTGCGAATAGGCTACAGTACTTCAGCTTGGCTGAGAGTTTGGGCGGCGTGGAATCCCTGATCTGTCATCCGGCCCGAATGACTCATGGTTCGATTCCCAAAGACGATCGTGAACGACGAGGGATCACCGACGGATTACTGCGTCTCTCGGTTGGGATCGAAGATATCGACGATCTGCTCGGCGACCTGCGTACTGCATTAGAGCGCACCGTCGCCCTTCCGGCTTAACGGCCGGCGGGGTATAACACGACCGAGAGGTCCTTCAGGTACGCTTTTGCTTGATCTTCGGAGAGCTCTCCCAGGCGGCCGGTTACCGATACCGTGATCCCTCGTTTTCCGTCGAAGATCACATATTGATACACTTGTTTCGACTGAAACCCGCTGCCGAATGACATCTTAACGAAGTAGCACGGCATTCCATTGGTGAGCGTTGTGAGGTCTTTTTTGTCGACAAACACATCGACTTTCTCGCGAATCTGGTTTTCGTTAAACGTTTCAAAGCCGGCAAGCACGCCATCATAATCCTGAAGCTGGATGGTAATGCTTTGCTGGTATTCCTTTCCGGGATCTTTAATATACGCCGCCACGGTAGTCGGGTTCGAGAGATCGGTCGGATCGTAGCCCGGAATGCCCACCCGATACCAACTAGGCTGCGGAGAAAAATGCATCGACGGATCGTTATACGCCGCATTGGCCTGCGCTGAAGCCGGTGGGACCGGTGCGTCGGCCCGCGCGATCGAGTTGCCGGCTAAGAGCAGGCAAAGTGCAAACAGGACTCCGAGGCGTTTCATTTTCACTCCAACGTCGCTGTCACAGCCGACAGCGAGGACTTTATATCGCTGACCGACGTTCCTATGACCGTCATCAAACTCCCGCAAGCCCGGCCGCAATCCAGGTAACGCAGCCGCTGACGCTCAAGTTCCAGGCATGATTCGCGGGATTGGACTGCGCGGCGCGATCGCCATCAACCTGATCACGATGATCGGTATCGGCCCGCTAATTACGATTCCGCTGGTGCTCCGGCATCTTCATGGCTCGCTAGCGCTGTTCGGTTGGGTGATCGGCGCTATTGTCGCGATTTGCGATGGTTTGGTGTGGGCCGAACTCGCATCGCGGTACCCGGGATCCGGTGGAACGTACGTTTATCTGCGCGAGGCCTTCGGACGCGAAGGTTGGGGAAGGTTGTTCGCCTTTCTCTTTAATTGGCAGTTCTTCTTCTCTGCGCCGCTGCTCTTAGCAAGCGGCTACATCGGCTTCGCCCAATACGCTGCCTACCTTCGACCGGCGCTTTCGGCTGCGCCGATGCTCGAGCCCACGCTGGCTGCAACCGTCGGCGTCGCGGTACTCGCACTGCTCTATCGGCGGGTTAATCAGGTCGCCGCCCTCGGTGTCGTCCTTGGGATTACCGCGGTGGTTACGCTCCTAGCGGTGATTTCGGCGGGAATACCTCACCTACACGCCGCCATCTTCACGCCGCCGCCAGGGAATACATTGGACTTCGGATTTCTCGGTGCGCTCGGCGCATCACTGGTTATCACGCTCTATGACTACTCCGGCTACAACGACGCCGCCTTGGTCGGAGACGAGGTTATCGCACCGGTTAAAACGATTCCGCGCGCAATCATCCTATCGATTGGAATTGTGGCGGCACTCTATATTCTGCTGCAACTTGCGGTGCTCAGCGTGGTACCGTGGCAGCATGTGATCGGAACCGCAAACGCCGATGCCGCTCAATACGTCGCGTCAATCGCCGTGCAATCGGTTTGGGGAGCCCCCGCAGCCCAGATTGTAACCGTATTGATTTTGATAACCGCCTTTGCATCGACATACGGGCTGCTCCTCGGCTTTTCAAGAATTCCTTATGCGGCCGCCCTAGACGATGCGTTCTTTCCGATCTTTGGGCGACTGCATCCCGACGGGAAATTCCCCTACATATCCCTGCTGGTCATCGGCCTGCTGGCACTTCCGGCCTGCTTTTTGAGTCTGAACAACGCGATTTCGTTTCTTACCGCCGGCATCGTGCTGATCCAAGCGATCGCGCAGATCGGCGCCTTGGTGCTGCTGCGGCGCGCCGGGCCGGCGCCGTTTCGGATGTGGTTCTATCCGCTTCCGGCCGCGATTGCGCTGGTCGCCTGGATGTTTATTTTCGTCTCCTCCGGCAGCGACGCGATGAAATATGGCCTGCTGACGCTCGCGCTTGGAGTAGCGGCTTATTTTATCACGGCGAGAGTTCGTGGTCACTGGCCATTCGTCATCAAACTGGCCGGGATGGCGCTGGTCGCGGTGGTGCTGGCGTCTAGGCCGGCAGCCGCGGCCTGGGATGCAAGTCGAGTCGCTCAACAGAACGGATACCCGGTATTTACCGTGAACCAGCAGCCGTATTTTGTGTACGGCGCGGCATTTTTTTACGAACGCGTTCCGGTTTCGGAGTGGCGTGCCTCACTGCTGGCTTACAAAGCGCTCGGCATCAATACGATCGACCTCTATCTTATCTGGAATTGGCACGAACTGCGCGATGGGCAGTTCGATTTCACCGGACGCACCAATCCGCGGCGCAACCTTCCCCTGCTCTTTGCAACGATCCACGATCTCGGGTTCAAAATCGTCGTGCGGCCGGGTCCGGTGATTCGCAACGAATGGCGCAACGGCGGCTACCCGGCTTGGCTTCTAAAGCGCCCGGAATACACTATGCCGCTTCGAGATATTCTGGAGGGTCGTTACCCCGCGACCGCGACGCTTCAGAACGCGCACTCTGATGACGCGGCCGCGGAATGGATGCGCAACGCCACCCACATGCGATTTGCGTCTCGCTGGCTGCGGCGCGTATTAAGCGAGATTGCTCCCTGGAAAAACGATATTATTGCAATAGCGGTATCTGACGATCAAGGCGCCTACATCGATAACCAAACCTGGCCCGCTCCCAATTTCCAGCGCTACCTGACACAACTCGCAGACGCGATTCGCTCGATCACCGGACCGCAGATTCCGCTGTTTATCAACACCTACCAGATGAAAGTCACCGCGTCGTCGCCGTTGTGGGCATGGGGAAACTGGTATCAAAGCGATGCGTACAGTATCGGCGAGCACGATCGATCGCAACTCGAGTTTTCAACAGCCTTGCTGGCGACTCAGCCGCATCTTCCGGTCATGGTCAGCGAATTTCAGGCAGGCTGGCTGCAAGGTGCCGATGAGGTGCGGCCACGCCCCGCCGACCCAACCAACACCGGTCTCGCGCTGCATACGATGCTGCAGATGGGGGCTCACGGGATGGTCAACTTTCCCTTACAGGACACGCTCAATCCGGCCGGCTGGGAAGCGCCATGGGCTAACGCGTTCTACGCGTGGAACGCAGCTATCGATATGAATCTGAGGCCGACTGCACGCGCGGTGCCGACGGCCGATTTTGGAAAACTTGTCGCCGCTTACGGCACGGTGCTCGCACGGACTCATCCCGTACCGGATCTCCAAATAGCGTATCTCACTAGTGCTTATAACGCAACCTCGCTTACAAATGCCCAGATCGCTGGGATCGCGGCGGCGACCATCGCGGCTCAAAAGCAGTGCCGACTTCTGCATCTGAGCTGCGTGCTTGTCGACCTTCGTTTCGCCGGAGCACAGGCGTTGGAACGTAGCGGCCGGCTTGTGATTCCCGATGCCGGCATTCGTGCGCCGTTTATTGCGGGAGTCACGGAGCTGCTGCAAGCCTATCGCGATGCGGGAGGCAAGATTTTAACCACCGCCGAGTTGTCGGCGACTCCAATCGTGCAAGGGGTGGACAATGCGACCCTCCTCGCTGCCGATGACGGATCCGCGATGGGGTTTCTTGACGTTGTCAATTACGACACGCAGCCGATCATCGCGCACGACGTTCGGGTGCATCTCGCTAACCGCGAGATAACGATTCCGGAGGTCAGGGTTGCGCCGCGCTCCGCCTCCCTTCTCCCGCTGCCGGGTTCCCCGCCGCAGATTGGGAGGATCGTCGAACCAACGGTGTCCAGCCAAATCCCAAGCGCCGGCGGTGTGTGTTTCGCAGATCGCAGTTGGAAATTAACACCGCCGGGAAAGATCGATGCACGGCACACCTATGCCTACTCCGAGGACCTTTTCGAAGACGGCGCTCCGGTTGTCGTTTTCCAGAACAGCCGGCTTCGTCTCGTCATATCCCCGAGCGCGGGTGCTCGCGCATTCATATTGGAGAGTTCGAGCGATTGTTCAAATGGATTCAATACGATTGGCGCCCTGCGCGATACGCTCAGGGTTCATCCGCCGATCTCTGCACGGGACTATATCGGAAGATACACGCATCCGTTTCTGACTGGCACGTTCAATCGCCGGTACCGCGCCACAATCGTACATTCAGGAACTTGCGCGATCGCGACGTTTCACTACGATGCGCCCGACGTGCTTCCGCATGGCGCATCGTTCGACCGAGTCATAACACTGCGGCCGAATTCAGCACAATTCACGGATGACGAACGGGTACGTTTTCATGGTGCCGGCGTTCCACCTTTGCAGGGTGCGGTGGCGGTTTCATCGCTGAACGTAACTCTTCAGATGACTAGACTGCAAGTCTCCAATGCGGTCGGCTTCTTCGATCCGCACGCCAAACGCGCCGTTTTCGTCGGCTGGCGCCCCGGCGATATTTCCGGCTGGAGCCTAGGAGTCGGCCTCAATCAAGCGATCCTCGAAATGACACTCACGCGCGACGGCGTTCGCAGAACCGCCTACGCGCTGGATCGAGCCGACACTCCGGCCCAGGCCCAGGCGCATCTTGCGGCTTTCGCGGCTTCGATTTCACGCGAACAAGGACGCTTTGCAAAAGCCGAGAATCGCCAGAAAACGTGCCGTGGGGAAGTGGCGGAACGGTAGACGCAGCCGCCTCAAAAGCGGCCGAGTAACCCTCGTGCGGGTTCAAATCCCGCCTTCCCTACCAACTCCTGATCGGAATGACATGAACTTTCGCGCTGGGCGCCTGCATGGCGAAATTAGCGTGCCGGGTGACAAATCGATCTCGCATCGCGCATTGATTTTGAGCGCGCTCAGCCAACATCCGATCGGGGTCGACAACCTCAATACCGGACGAGATGTTCGCGCGACGGTTGAAGCCTTGCGGGAGATCGGCGCGCAGATCGAAACATCCGGCGGCCGCGTAACCGTGCGCGGCAATACGTTTCACGACCCGCGCAACCCACTCGATTGCATGAACTCCGGTTCCACCATTCGCATGCTGATGGGTGTTTGCAGCGGGGCAAATCTGCACGCAGCATTCGAAGGTGACGAGTCACTTAGCCGCCGGCCGATGGAACCGGTTGCGGCTCAGCTGCGTGCCTTTGGAGCTCGAATCGACACGACGGACGGCCATTTGCCGCTGACCCTTCAAGGAACCGGCGATCCACAAACTCGCCGTTTCATTTTGGTGAGCGCCTCCGCGCAGATCAAGACCGCGCTTCTTCTCGCGGCCGTTTTCGGAGCTACCCCGATCGAGATATTTGCGGACAAACATT
Organism: Vulcanimicrobiaceae bacterium; assembly: GCA_039923415.1. Classification (GTDB taxonomy): domain Bacteria; phylum Vulcanimicrobiota; class Vulcanimicrobiia; order Vulcanimicrobiales; family Vulcanimicrobiaceae; genus JALYVT01. Next base: position 272 of record JBDTCU010000079.1, on the reverse strand, counting down.
CGCGCGATCACACCGAACGTCTGCTAACGTACTTCGGAGCCGATATCGCCTTCGACGGAAAGACGATTGCGCTGCGTTCCATGCCGAACGATTTTAAGCGCGTTCGGGTAGCCGGCGATTTTTCTGCGGCGGCGTTCTTCATTGTGGCGGCAGCCGTTACGCCTGGAAGTGCGCTGATTCTTCGCGAGGTCGGCGTGAATTCGACTCGGACCGGCCTGCTGGACGCGCTGATCCAGATGGGTGCGAGCATTCGGATCGAGCACCAGCGTGAA
>JBDTCU010000078.1:0-6358 GCA_039923415.1 Vulcanimicrobiaceae bacterium | reverse complement strand
GCGCATTAATGAGGCGTTCTACGTATATTCCTTTCACGCAGCAAAATACTGCCGTGAATCGGCGGGAACGAAGTCTCGATCTGCGGTCGGATTGGGACAAAAAGCTTGAACTGACAAAAGCACCTTTCTCGACCAACAGTGAAATGACACGTGTCTAGACTTAAGTCTGTAACGCAGCAAATTGGCGGGAAAGTGTAGGAATCGAACCTACCAGCCCCCTCGCGGAGACCTCAACGGTTTTGAAGACCGTGCGGACCACCAGATCCGTACTCTCCCATAATTCGGGAAAACGCCATTTCACCAACCTTTTCTACGATATTTCAAGAACTCCTAAGTAAGGTCGTCTTCCTGACGCTCCTTTTGTTTCAAGTCACGAGTAGCGGCGGTGGCGCATTGTCACCATATGAAATGGTTCGCATTCGCGGTGGTGTTGGCGCTCGGCGCATGTACGGGAAATCGTGGTACCGCCGTCTCCTCGTACGACCGAGCGAACGTTCAGGAAGACTTGCAGATTCGTTTGTCTGCGAACGCATCGCAAGCCTTAATCGCGGAACTACAACGCAAGGCCTACTTCAATAATCAGGTGCAGGTTCGTGTCGATCCGCTGTTTCTACCGCAGGAGACGGCTCGGATCGCGGCTTCATCTTACGTTTTGGCGTTTAATGATGCGCGCACCAAAGCAGAAGCACTTGCCGCTCGCGTCGGAGCGAGTCTATCCGCGCCGCGAGAGATCACCGAAGCGCTCCCTTCAGCCCCCCAATATGGCGGATCGATTTCAGGCGGAACCCGGCTCGCAGTCTCTGCAGTACACGTAAACGCGACTCCCAATCAACCGATAACGCTGTCGGTCACCTTCGGACTAGCGAACGACCCTTCGCGAACGATAAGTGTGTTCGGCATGAGCGCATCGGACAGGTCGGTGAGCTCCTTGCGGAACGCCGAAGGGCTGAACGTCGATTTGAGCGCACGAGGGCCGGATCTCCCCACCGCGTCAAGTCGCTTGCGAGCAGCCGATGCGGCGCTTCGCACGCTAGCGCGCAATTACGGAGCGCGAGCTCAGGCATTTTCCGTCGTCGGCAGCACCTTCAACACCTATTAGCGGTTCGCCGACCCCGACGCGTTTAACTATCGTGAGGCGGAGAGATTTCAAGGTCCATCTCCCGCGCGCATCCCGCGTGGCCACATTGGCAGATATCCGCAGTCGAATCGGCGGGCGGGTTTTCGCAATACGCCACGCAGGCATCGCCTAAAGCGGGAACGACACAGACGCACGCCAGATTGCTGCAGCGATTTTCCATGCGTTACCCTACCCGGTAAATGTTAAGGATTGCAAAGCTCGGCCCGAGCCTTGCGCTTCTTCGAGGCGCTGCTTTTCTCTCGAGAAGAGCGCGCACGCGCCCGCAAACGTATCGCTCGCAACGGTGTGGACTCGCTGTCCATCATCCCAAAGAAGTGCGAAGCCGCGACCGGGGCCCGCTCCGACAAGCACAATACCGGCCGACCATTGGGTGCTTAAGTGCTGGAGGCGGAGAGCGTTGGGAGCCAATAGCAACTCAAGTGCGGCAACGGCCCCTTCAGCGGAATCTATTGACTCAACGGTCCAATCTGTCGAGCTCGGCCGGGATTCCGTCATTAGTTTCATGCTTGCATCCTTGTTAAGCGATTTGTAAAGCGGTTTTCTTAATAATCGGCAAATAGTCGCCCAAAATGCTCTACAAAAGTGCCCATTGCCCACAAAACCCAGACCCACAGGGCCGAAGGTCCCGGGGTTCAGCGTTGTCGCTTGCGCTCATATGCGCGAAGTGCGGCTTCTTTGATGGCGCCCGACCCCATGCCGTAGTATTCGATCAGTTCGGCGGGTGTACCGGATTGACCGAAATGATCGCGCACACCGATGAATTCGATCGGTACCGGTTCGTTTTCGGCGAGGATCTCTGCAACCCGCGAACCCATGCCGCCGGCGACTTGGTGCTCCTCAACCGTTACGACGGCACCGCAGCGTCTCGCGACATCGATCACCCCGGCGCAATCCATTGGCTTCACGGTGTGATTGTTGAGCACCAATGCTTCGATGCCGTGTTCGGCTTTGAGTTGCTCGGCTGCAATCAGCGCGTTGTAGACCAAGATGCCGCACGCCACGATCGCGACATCGCTCCCCTCGCGGAATATCTGCGCCTTGCCGATTTCAAACGGGGTATCTTCAGTCGTAATTACGGCTGACTTCTCGCGACCGAAACGCAAGTAGGTCGGGCCCCAATGCTCGGCCACCGCAAGGGTTGCTTTTTTGGCTTGGGTTGAATCGCACGGCACGACGACGATCATATTCGGTATCGGGCGCATGATCGCAATGTCTTCGATCGCTTGATGGGTTGCGCCGTCAGGACCGACCGAAACACCGGCGTGGGCGCCGGCGATCTTCACATTGGTTTCGTTGAGCGCCATCGTGGTACGCACTTGTTCCCAAGCGCGACCCGGGCAGAACATCGCATACGACGCAATAAACGGCACCTTACCGGCGGCTGCCAGACCGGCGCTCATCGCAACCAGCAGCTGTTCGTGCACTCCGACTTCGATATAGCGCTCCGGAAACGTATCGCGAAAGCCTTGCATGCGGGTCGATTCAGAGAGATCGGCGCAGACGCCGACCACGTTCGGATTGCGTTTGCCGGCCTCGACCAACCCCTCACCAAATCCATTACGGGTCGGGACTTGCTTTACCGCATCGGCGTTCGTGTAATCCACCAGATGCATCGGCTCCCCGGTCAACACAGTCACCTCACTCATGCTTTTGCTTCAATCTCTTCTAAGGATGCGCGCAGCTCACGCAGTGCTTCTTCGGCCTCTTTGGCACTCGGCGGCTTACCGTGCCAGGTGTAGTCGCCTTCCATATATCCGACGCCTTTGCCGGGAATCGTATGCGCAATAATAACCGTAGGCTTGTCGGTCACGGCTTTGGCGCTATCGTACGCGCCGACGATCGCTTGCATATCGTGACCATCACACTCCAGCACGTGCCAGCCGAACGAACGATATTTATCGGCCAGCGGCTCGAGCGTCATAATCTTCTCAGTATCACCGTCGATCTGAATAAAATTGCGATCGATGATGTTTATGAGGTTGTTCAACTTGTAATGCCCGGCAAACATGGCGGCTTCCCAATGCAGGCCGGCCTGATGTTCGGCATCCGAGGTTACGACGTACACCCTCCAATCTTTCTTATCCATCTTGGCCGCATAAGCCATGCCGGCGCCTTGCGCAACGCCTTCGCCAAGCGGTCCGGAGGTCGTCTCAACGCTCGGGAGGCGGATCCGCTCGGGATGACCCTGCAGGCGAGAGCCGAATTTGCGCAGCGTCATCAACTCTTGGATCGGGAAATAGCCTCGATGGGCCATCGCCGCGTATCGAACGGGGCAGATATGCCCGGCCGAAAGCAGCAGGCGATCCCGATCTTCCCACTCGGGATTGTTCGGATCGTTGCGCATAACGTGGAAATAGAGCGCCGTGAAGACGTCGGCCATATCCAGGGAACCGGCCGAGTGGCCGGATCCGGCCTCGGTGAGCATCTCGATGATCGACTGGCGAATCTTGTTGGAGGTCGCCTCCAGCTCGGTCAGCGTCGCTTGGGAAATTTCAGCCATGCGCACCATAATACTCGCCGGGCCACCCAACGCCTCCGGCAAAAGCAGGAAGGTGCGCCCGAGGGTCCCAGTCTGCCGATACTATTGGTAAATGCGTTCGACCCCGGAACCGGCCATAAGCGAAAATGCAACTCTCCAGCGACTGCTGGAGATCACGCACGATATTCTCCAAGCGCGGGAACTCCCGCAAGCGCTTGAATCGATCGCGCAAGGAGTCGGCGAGTTATTCGGTTTCAAATATGTGAGCATTGTCGCATCGGACATGCCCGGCGCTGAGCTATATCGCCGCGTGGTACACGGCTTCGATGAAGGCACGATGAACGAGCGGTTGAACGAACGGATTCTGCGGACCGAGATCGCCACTCTGCTCACCCCCGATTACGAAGTCTTTGAAAATTGCTTTTACGTGCCGGCCGAACGCGAAATCCCGTGGTCGCACAGCATCTACACCGGCGATCTTCCGCTCGATGCGCCGCGCGCCGATCCGACGCTCTGGCACGAACGAGACACGCTTACCTTAGTCTTGCAAGACCGCACCGGAGAGATGTTGGGATACATGTCGGTCGACGGGCCGCTCGACGGCAAAGTGCCCAGTCAAGAAACCATGCGCCGGATGCAGCTCTTCGTCAATTTGGTCGGTTTGGCGCTGGCCAACTCCCGTTCGCACGCCGCCGAAATCGAGCGGCGCAAACTCCTGGAAGATACCAGCCGATCCCAGAACGACTTTTTCAGCATGGTCTCGCACGAGGTCCGCTCCCCGCTGGCCGCGATTCGCGGCGCCACCTCTCTGCTTGAAACGCATTTCGAAAATCTCGCGCCCGACCGCCGCCTCGAACTGCTCAAAGTCCTCGGCAGCTCAACCGCGCGGCTGGGCGGAATCTTCGAAGATTTCTTGCTGTTATCGCGGATGGACGCCGGCCACTTGAGTTTGAAGATCGACGATGTCGATCCCGACAAAATCGTAAAGGAATCGCTGGCGCGCATGCTCAGCGAGCATCCCGAACATGAGTTTCGCTCTATCGTGCTCGGACCGATTCCAAAGATCCGCGCCGACGAAGGCCGCGTCGTGCAGATTCTGATCAATCTTCTTACGAATGCCGCGAAATACTCCGATCCCAATTCGATCATCGCAGTCGAACTGAAGAGCTTAGACGACCGCGTCTGTTTTTCGGTGAAAAATGAAGGCCCCGGGATCAGGGAGGCCGACCGCGAGAAGTTGTTTACCCGCTTTGGACGCTTGCGGCACGGTGACGACAGCTTCTCGATCGGCCTGGGTCTCTATATCTGCGCCCAACTGGCAGCGTTAATGGGCGGCGCGATCGGGGTCGAGAGCCTGCCCGAACACCTTACGACCTTTTGGTTCACGCTGCCGCGCGCCGACACTCCGACTTTTAGCGCATCCTCGTAGACGGGTAGACAAAAGCGGCGGCTAAAGGTACGCTGGATGCCGTGAAAACACGCCCCGACATCCGCAACGTCGCCATCATCGCGCACGTCGACCACGGTAAGACCACGCTCGTCGATGCCATGCTCAAACAGAGCGGCGTATTCCGCGAAGGCCAGCACATGGAGTCCCGCGTCATGGACTCGAACCCGCTCGAACGCGAGCGCGGCATTACTATTCTGGCGAAGAACACCGCCGTCTGGCACGGCGACGTCAAGTTCAACATCGTGGATACGCCCGGACACGCGGATTTCGGCGGCGAGGTCGAGCGGGTTCTTCAGATGGTACAAGGCGTTCTCTTGCTGGTCGATGCCGCGGAAGGCGTGATGCCGCAAACCCGCTTCGTGCTGCGGAAGGCGCTCGAACTCGATCTCAAAGCAATCGTGGTCGTCAACAAGATCGACCGCAAAGACGCTCGCGCTACGGAAGTTGTGAACGAAGTTTTCGACTTGTTTATCGGTCTTGGCGCAAGCGACGAACAGGCCGATTTTCAGGTTCTGTTTACAAACGGCCGCGCCGGGATTGCCAAGCGTTCGCTTGAAGAAGAGAGTGCCAATCTCGAACCGCTGTTTGAAACGATCGTTAGCCACATTCCGGAGGCGCCGGCCGAAGAAGGCGGATTCCAGATGTTGGTTTCGGCGATCGACCACAACAAGTACGTCGGGCGGATCGGGATCGGCCGCATCTTCCGCGGCAGCTCACGCGTCAACTCGCCGATTGCCAAAGTTGCGCGCGACGGCACGATAGAAACCGGACTTCGCCTCACCAAACTCTTGTCGTTTCAGGGGCTCGAGCGGATCGACGTTGAGGAAGCAAGCGCTGGTGATATCGTCTGCATCTCGGGCATCGACGGATTGAATATCGGCGATACGATCGCCGACGCCGGCAATCCCGAGGGGATTCACGCAGTCGCGATCGACGAACCGACAGTCTCCATGTTTTTCAGCGTCAATGCTTCACCGTTTGCGGGTAAAGAAGGCAAGTTTCTTACCTCGCGCCAGATTCGTGAGCGGCTGATGCGCGAACTCGAATCCAACGTGGCGTTGCGGGTAGCCGACACCGAGAGTGCGGACACGTTTGAGGTGCGCGGCCGCGGCGAGCTGCATCTCTCGATCTTGATCGAGACGATGCGACGCGAAGGGTACGAGATGGCGGTCTCAAAACCGCAGGTGATTATTACCGAGCGCGACGGGAAGAAATACGAGCCGGTCGAGTATGTGGTGGTCGACGTTCAAGAAGAACATGCCGGATCTGTGATCGAAGCGCTCGGCAGACG
>JBDTCU010000077.1:0-18925 GCA_039923415.1 Vulcanimicrobiaceae bacterium | reverse complement strand
GGCGAGCTACCGGAATGGGTTGGTTCACCCTGGGCGGGTATGGAGGCTTCGCACTCGGCCCGCTGCTGGTGACGCCGTTGCTGCTGGCGTTCGGATTGCACGGGACCGTCTTTCTGGCGATTCCGGTGATCTTGGTAGCGACCGCGATCGCGTTTGAATTGCCCCGCTTGCGCACATTTCGTCGCTTCGATCAAAGACAACAGCCGCACGCAGCTTGCCTGCACGATCGTTGGCGGCCATTCGGTATTCTTACGATGGTCGTGAGCCTACGCTCGACCGCATTTTTTGGTGCGGTAACGTTCTTGCCACTCTTCTTTATCAACGTGCTGCATGCAAGTCCCGCGCAAGGCAACGGCGCACTTACCGCAATGCTGCTGTGCGGCGCTATCGGCACGCTGGTCGGCGGACGGATGGCCGATCATTACGAGAGGCGCGGCGTCGTCGCATTCTCGATCGCGACGGTCTGCGCATTTGCCGCCATCCTTGCGGTCGCGGGTGCCACCCATGTCGACCGTCTGCTGGTGCTCGTGATCGCTGCACTCTTTGGATTCGGAATCAGCCTGTCCGCCAGTGTTTTAGTCGTGCTCGGTCAAGAATATCTTCCGAATCGAATCGGCGTCGCATCCGGAGTAACGCTCGGACTTGCCGTCAGCGTCGGCGGTATCGCCGCGCCTCTCTTTGGACTGCTTGGCGATCGCTATGGTTTGAGCGCAGTATTTTACGCGATCGCAATCATCGCGGCGCTGTCGTTTATCGGTGCGCTCTTCTTACCGTCGTCGCGTCCGCAACCGTCTACATTGGAAGCCGAAGAGCTCTCCGTTGCCTGAATTGTTATCGCAGATCCAGAAAGCCCAGTTGCGCGAGGGCACAGTAGGTGACGATGCCCGCCGAAGTAGAGAGGTTCAAACTTCGCACCGCGTCTTCTCGCATCGGGATACGCAGCGCGCGTTCGGGTTGAGCTGCGAGCAACGCCTGCGGCAGACCTTTAGTCTCTTTTCCGAAGACCAGCATATCGCCGCGCGTGAAGGGCGCTTCGCTGTAGAGACGCTGAGCGCGAGTCGAAAGATACCATTTCGGAATATCCTTGGTTCGCTCCATAAATAACTCGAACGATGGATGCGCGATGACGTGCAGCGATTCCCAGTAATCTAGGCCGGCACGCTTGAGCTTGCGATCGTCGATTGCAAAGCCGAGCGGCTCGACCAGGTGCAATGCGCAGCCCGTGGCGGCGCAGAGACGCGCCACATTTCCGGTGTTAGGCGGAATCTGCGGTTCCACCAAGACGATGTGCAGCGGGGCGTTACGAACCCGTTCTAGGCTCGTCAGGCGATCCGCCGGTTGCGGCGCGTTCATAGGTTAACGAGTGACGCGAAGTCGATGCCGATCGGAGCAACGACATAGGCGACGCCGCCGCTGCGCAACCAGATCGACTCCAGTGCCGAGCGCGGGTAGACCGGGCTCAAATGGTCGCTGGCCGGATCGTTGAGGGCGCAATCGCCGTTGGCGGTAAAGCCGCGCAGCACCGCAAGGTGTCCGTCCGAATGTTCGATCGGTGCTCCGGGCAGTTCGCCCTTTTTCCAGCTGTAAGAGATTGCGATTGGGATACCCGCCTCGATGAGTTGCTGCGCGTGATCCAAATTGTGCAGATACACAACCGCCGCGCGCAAACCGAGCGAACCGCTGAATGCGACGTTGAACGACCAGTTTCCGGTTCCGTTATACGCGCGATCGAAAACGGCGCGTGCAGTTGTCGGAACGTCGATCTCAATCCCGTGATACGCATTCAACATCGAGAGCGAGGTTGGACTGCACCAGCCGCGCTCGCCGGTTACGACAAACTGCGAACGTGCCGGAACCTCGAGAATTCGGCTCTGCGCCAGATACGGCAGGGAGGGCCGATTGGAGACCGGCGTTGCAAATGCGAGTGCGGAAAACTCAACGCCTTCTGCGCGGACTTCGATGCCGTCAAATGGATGAACACTGCTGATGAGATCGGTGTCGACTTTCACGTCGTCGTGCATGGGGCTGAACGACTGCCGCCCATCGCTGGTCCACTGCGCGAGCGGCAGCCACGGTGTTGCCGCAGCGTGCGCACGCAATAAGCGAAACTCGAGTTCTCCTCGCTCGGCGTAGGTATTCCAGCTCAACACTCCTTGTCGCACCGGGTCGAAGAGCAGACGCGCCGTCCGTGAAACGTTCGCAATTAACGTAAGCGGCAGATTAAATCTCCCACTCCCACGGATTCCAATAGTTCGAGAGATACGAGGTCGGTGAGAAATTCTTCAAATCGCTGTTGTATGCGGTGTAGGAGTTCTGCCAATAGAAGAAGACCGCCGGCACATCCGCGTGAATCGCTTCTTCTTCGCGTTGATAGAGCGCCTTACGCCTGGCATGATCGAATGTGCGCAGCGCGTCAGCCGAGGTTTTGTCGACGACCGGATCGCGCAGCCAGCTGGTATTCGCGCCCTTGGGCGGAATAAACGAACTCGCCCACGACCCCGAATTATCCGGATCCGGCGCGTTGGTGTCGAGCGACCATTCCAAATCGTAGTGGCCGGTATAGAGCGGACCGTTTTGCGCGAACAGCAGACTGGTCGGATAATTGCGGACTTGAATGTCGACGCCCAGCGGTTTGAGTTGGCTTTGAATAAGCACTTCGGCCTGCTCGTTATCCTTGCCGTTGATTCCGGTGGAGATGGTCAGGTGCATCGCGAGGCTGCCCTTGTGCAGTACGCCGTCCGACCCCATTTTCCAGCCGGCCTGCGCCAGCAGCTCCTTAGCATGCGCGGGATCGTAGGGATAGAGCGGAATCGACGGCGCCGCCCAAGACCCGGGAAAGATGTCGCTTACCGCAAGCTGATTGTACCCGCGGTAGATTTTGTCATTGATTTGCCTCCAGTCGATCGCTTCGGCCAAGGCCAGCCGCACCCGCACATCGTGGAGGACCGGCCGGCTGATATTAATCCCCATGTGGCGCCAGCTCGCGCCCAGCCGCCTGACGACCGTAACGCCGGTGATGTCGCCCAAGCGTGGGATCAAGTTTTCGCTGATCGAATCTTGGGTCAGATCGATTTCATGCGTTTTAAGTTCGTTGAAGAGCGTGTTGGTGTCGGGCACGATCTGAATGGTGATACGATCGAGCTTGGGGCGACCGCGCCAATAGCGGGAATTGGCGACAAACTCCATCGAGCCGCCGTGGTTCCACTTCGTTAAAATGAACGGCCCGCTGGAGATTGGAGCATTGTTGAAAGCGGCACGATTGATGTTGGGAAGCTTACCCAATAGATGTTCGGGCAGCGGCGGATAGGCCGCCCCTCCCTGTGCCAGGACGCCCAAAAAGGTCGCATCCGGCCGCTTCAGGTGAACCACAAAGGCTGAGTCATCGAGAAGATCGACCGACGCGACGCTGTCCCAGCCGACCCGCAATTTGGTATTGTTGCTGTCGTTCATCACGGCATGGTAGGTGAATAGCCAATCCCGCGCGGTCAACGGCGCGCCGTCCGACCAGAGCATTCCTTTGCGCATATGGATCGTGATCGTTTTGTTATCGTGACTGATGCCGCCGTTTGCGTAAGTCGGAATTTCGGCTGCGAGTTCCGGGCTGGGGTCACCGTTTTGCTTATAGCGAAAGAGCGGCGCCAGAATCAACGCATCGACTTGATCGGTCGCGTCGGTGTGTCCGAACATCGGGTTGATGTTATCGGGTTCATTCGACGCCCCAATGCGCAGGTGCCCGGCTTGGGTCCAGGGATGGCGGCCGCCGACCCCGCCGCCGGTTTCGATCTTCGCACAAGCGCATAGAAGCGCCGCGCATGTCAGCAGTGCTAGCAGCCGCCCAATCATTGAATGGTCTCCAGGGTCAGCGACTGCCGCTTACTCAAGAATGGAGCGATGGCATCGTACAGCTTGACGGCTCCGAATCGAACGACGTCATCCACCGGCAGTTTGGTCTCCGCGCCGGCGCGCTCGATCTCGGCGCGCGCTCGTTCGTCGGTTAATCCATAGGTATTTAGCGCGATGCCCACGACGCTTGCCGGTTTGACGGTTGCGCAAAGCGCTTCGTATGTACGAATCAATTCGCGGTATCCCAAAATCGGCGTGTCGTAGGGGTCAATCGCGCGTTCTTTCGGGTTGACGACGAGGAGCAGCGCGTCCGGCGCGGTTCCGTAGAGCAACGAGAGTGTTACCGGCGCATAGGCTGGATGATTGATTCCGCCTTGGCCCTCGACGATCAGCAGGCTGCTTCCCTTTGCCGCGCCTTCCAGTACGAGTTGTTCGGCGGCGCCCGGGCCGAAATCGGCGATGACGCGATCGATCGCAATGCCCCAGCCGGCGATCATAATGCCCGTTTGGCCGGTCGGGACGAAGGTTGCCGCTCGCCCGCGTCGGCTCGCCGCCGCGGCGAGCTCGAGAGAGACGGTCATCTTTCCGACGTTGCAGTTGCTCCCGACGGTAAGCAAGACCGTTGGTTCGAGCGCGTAGGCTTGACCCGAAAAGAGCGGCACCGCCGGTGGAATACGGACATCCCAAATCGAGACTGCGCGTTCGCGCGCGGCCGCCGCGAACTCGGGATCGTCGTTGAGGATATCGTGCAGGCCGCTGACAATTTCAAGCCCGGCCGCAATTGCTTCCAGGACCTGCGCGCGCCAGCTCGCCGGAAGTGCGCCGCCTTTGGGAGCCGTTCCGATGAGCAGCGCGGTCGGTCCGTACGCGAGCCCGGATCTGACGTCCGTGACGATCGGAGCATCGCAGTGAAGGTGCGGCAGCACTTCGCGCACGGACTTGCCCGCCAAACTTTGATCGATAACCGCTACCGTGGTATCGCTGCTGTAGCGAATGACACCGTGCGCCGTCTTGGCATTGTCGGCAAACTCGCCGGGCGCTAAAATCAAATACTTGCGCATCAGCGAATATCCGCACAACGGCGATCCACTAGATCGTTGCCAATTCGCGAACACCTAGGCCGGGACCATCCGGCAGCACGAGCTTTCCGCGCTTGTATTCCAGGCCGCTGAACGGATCTTCGGCGGTGAGGAACGGCCCATCGATATCGGCCCAATCGACCAGCGGACTCAACTGAGCCGCTGCCGTTGCCAAAATCGCGCTCTCGACCATGCAGCCAAGCATGATCTTAAAACCCATGGCTCTTGCGGTATGAACCATTTCGAGCGCGCCGCGTATTCCGCCGCACTTAACCAGTTTAATGTTGATGCCGTCAACGCAACCCTGCAGTTTGGGAAGGTCCGCAGCGATGAGCGAATCTTCGTCGGTCACGATCGGAATCGCACTGCGCTCGCGAATGTACCGCAGCTGTTCGGGATGTCCGGCAGGAATCGGCTGTTCGCAAAACTCGATGTCGAAGCGTTTCAGCTCGGCCAAAATGGCGACTGCGGATTGCGCGGTCCAGCCCTCGTTTGCATCGATGCGAATCGTGCCGGTGTACTTGGAGCGAATCAATTCGATCGTTTCAATCTCGTTCCCAAGCCCAAGTTTGACTTTGGCGATCGGATGGTCTCCAAGCTCGGCAACTTTTTGGAGGGTGAGTTCGGGTTCGCCGATGCCGATTGTGAACGACGTCACCGGCGTCTCATGCGGATCCAGGCCCAGCAATGCGTAGAGCGGCTTACCGAGATCCTTGCCGATAAGGTCGTGTAAGGCCAGATCGAGTCCGCACCGCGCGGCGAGCGGAATATCCGCTAGCAGCCGGTCGAGTAAGTACGGATCGGCGCCGCGCGGGGGATGCGCCTCAAAATAAGCGACCACGGATGCGACTGATTCGCCGTACCGCGCAATCGGTGAGGATTCGCCCAGCCCTTCGAGCTCGCCCCAAGCTAAGCGAAAGAGTGCGCTGTTGGTCGTCGACTCTTCGCTGCGGGTAATTTTAAACGGGTGGACGAGCGGGAGTTCCAAGCTGCTTAACGACAGGCTCAGCGCGGGCATGATAGTTCTCCTGGCAGGGTGCTAACGCGGTTCGACGGCTTCAATTCTGGTTTCTAGGCGTCCCAAACGCCGATCGATCGCGTCGAGACGACACCCGTGCTCGTTGAGCCGCAGGTTGATCGACGAAGTTGAAGCGCGAACTCACCGCATCTCGGAAATCGAGGAGCGCTTCGAAGATTTCGCGGTTGGTCGGCTGCTCGTTCATGGTCGGTTTAGCCTACTGCTTTTGGCGGGATTCTTCCTTGAGGCTCGGAGCGCGAGTTAGGATTTGGGCGAGAATTGCTGCCGCAGCAACGTTACGATCGCCCCGCCCTCCAGTAGGACGTTTTTACCTTGGGCGACGCCTCGTTTTCCGAACTTATCGAGATACAATGCCGCCGTCACCGCGCTCGTGCGGCTCCTAAAGAAAATCCCCCAGCGCACATCCGGGCGCGCGGCGGTCGGCGTCATCTGCGTTTGCGTAACTGCGTCCAGCAGCGTTGCGATCTTCTTGGTGTCGGTCGTATCGTAGATTGATGTCGAGTAGCTCGCGACATCCGCAGGCGAGAGTGCCGTGCGCGTTTGCACCTGGTCGGGAGCGTGCAGCACTTCGACTCGGGTGATCTCTGAGCTGGCGATTGCATGTTGAAATGCGGCGGGCTGGTTCATGCGCGTTGCTCCGTGACAACCGACGAGCAGCATAAGGGAAGCGAATATCCGGATTCGAAGCATCAGCGATCGGTCGGCGCATCGACGCGGTAGGTCGTGCCGCCGTGGTCGTGGCGAATACTTTCACCGAGTATTCGCGCTGCATGCCGTTCAGAACCGGTAATCACTCGACGTTCTTCCTTGTTATCATAGTGTCGATCCGGGATCGAGCTGAGATGCTGGTTGATTTTCGGGTCTTCGGCGGCATGGTCCGCCTCGTGACCCAGGCCCAGCGCCGGCGATTGGCGGCCGCCTCCTGTGGTGCGCAGCGCACTCCCCGGATCCCATGCGATCGTATCGGTATTCGGGTCGAATGAATCGTTGTTGCGATGGTTGATCCAGAGATGAAAACGGGTCTTCGACATCTCCAATCGATGAAAGATGTTGCGCTCGATCGGATCGCGCGCGAGATACTTGCGGGCGGATCGAAAATCGTGTGCGGCCGAGGCCGGTATCGCAATCATGCCGGTGCATTCACGACCGCCGCAGTGAGCGGCAAGCCCTTGACGTTTCTCCGGTTCGCGACGGACTTGGCAACCGGAAGTTTTGGCGGCTGTCAAGGGCTTGACGGTAGTGGTAGGGTTAACACATCGACTGCGCATAGCGCGCAACGTACTAGTGCTGGGCCAACGAGAAACCTAGGGAGCATCAGCTCCGGATTCGACGGACTGTTTTGGGGCGCACCGCCCTAACGGTACCGGCGCCCGGGCCGCACCCACCTGCGAGAAAGCAGGTCCAAAGACTGTGTACGGTGAGTTTGCCGATACGGACTCCGTCCGAGGACGTGAACTCGTAGACGCTACGTGCGGTCGGTTCCTACGAACGCGACTCGTAGAGCATCGAATGCGTCTCGCACCTGTGCGGTGGTCGCCGCGCCGGCCGCATCATCGATCACCATAAAACCGCGATACTCGCAGAGCAAGGGTATCAAGCCGTCGATTGCCTTCGAGCGATCGTGCCATGCCAAGACCGTATTCGGCAGAAGTGAGGCCGGCTCGCTCGCCCCGTCAAAGCCTAAGAAATCGGGTCCGAAGCGCAGCCAGGCTGAATCCGCCTCCTTGCTCACCCGTTTGCAATCGTGAGTCGTCGCGGCGAAGCTGCCCGCCGCATTGCGCACTGCCAGGGTGACGTTGAGGTGCTTTGCCAACGACGTCGCGATGCCGAGCCGCTTAAGGACATCCGGCCAGCTCGCCGCCGTTTGCTCGGGGAGCGCGGCGGCCAGGAGGGGTGCGCCGACCGCTATGGCGGTCTGGAGCGCGGCTCGCATTCCGGTTTCGTCCCCAGCGAAAAAGCCGTCGTCGCGCAGGGCTGCAACCGTTAGACCGAGATCGGCGGCCATCTTTTTGATTTGGGCGAGGTAGTCACTGTCGGGGCGCGGAAAATGCCGCACGTCCAAGACGACGCCATCCGCAGCAAGCTCGCGCGCGCACAGTTCGATCCATTCGATTTGGGTGAGGTCGCCATCGACAAGATGCCGATTAAACGCGGTGCTCGAGCAGGCCAGCTTCATAGGCGCGCACGTTTCGACCGCTTCAGGGAGAGCCCTCCGACATGAAAATCGCTCTCGGTGCCGACCACGCCGGCTTCGAATACAAAGACCGGATCGCGCAGGCGTTGCGCGAGCAAGGCCACGAGATCATCGACTTCGGCACCCACTGCGCAACCCCGGTTGATTACCCGATCTACGGCTTCGCGGTCGGCGAAGCCGTAGCATCGGGCCAAGCCGAACGGGGCATTTTGGTCTGCGGTTCGAGTCTGGGCATCGGAATCGCCGCGAACAAAGTTCCGGGCATTCGCTGCGCTTCGGTCATGGAGCCGTTGTCGGCCGAGTTGGCGCGCGCGCACAACGACGCGAATATTCTGGCTCTCTCGGAACGGCTGACCGGCTGGGAGATGATCCAGCGGCTGGTCAAGGTTTTTTTGGAAACGCCATTTGACGGCGGCCGCCACGCCCATCGAGTCGCGCAGATGTTCGAGTTCGGTACCGAGCAGCGTATGCGCACGCTCGAAGATGTCGAACGCGGCGAAGTTACCGGTGCGCAGACGCCGCAGGCCGATCTGCAAACCTCCAGTAGTGCCAAATAAATAAGGACGAAGATGGATATTCTTTCACGCAGCCATATAGAAACCAACGATCCGGAGGTGTTCGCAGCGATTGTCGGCGAGGAGCGCCGTCAAAAAGAAAATCTCGAGTTGATCGCATCTGAGAACTATGCAAGCCGCGCGGTTCGCGAAGCAATGGGCAGCGTGATGACCAACAAGTACGCTGAAGGATATCCCGGAAAGCGGTACTACGGCGGGTGCGAATGGGTCGATATTGCGGAACGGCTTGCGATCGACCGTCTCAAACGGCTGTTTAAGGCCGATCACGCCAACGTTCAAGTGCATGCCGGCGCGCAGGCTAACATGGCGGTCTTCATGGCGCATCTGCAGCCCGGTGACACCGTGCTCGGCATGTCGCTGGCGCACGGCGGACATCTCACGCACGGCACAAAAGTCAGCTTTAGCGGGAAGCTCTACAACGCCATCGCGTACGGCGTATCTAAAGACACCGAACTGATCGACTTCGACGAAGTCCGCAGTTTGGCGCGCGAGCACCGGCCGAAGATGATTATCGCCGGAGCGAGCGCGTATCCCCGCACAATGGAGTATGCGCCGTTCCGCGAGATTGCCGACGAGATCGGCGCTACGCTAATGGTCGATATGGCGCACATCGCGGGCCTCGTAGCAGTCGATCTGCACCCCTCACCGGTTCCGTATGCCGACTTCGTTACGTCGACCACGCACAAAACGCTGCGCGGTCCGCGCGGCGGCCTGGTCCTCTGCACCGAGAAGTGGTCTCAAGCCATCGACAAGGCTGTCTTCCCGGGCATTCAGGGCGGCCCGTTCATGCATATGATCGCGGCCAAAGCCGTCGCCTTCGGTGAAGCGCTCGCACCGGACTTCAAAGTCTATCAGCAGAGCGTCATCGACAACGCCAAGGCGATGGCCGAAGAGTTCGTGCGCAGCGGACTGCGCTTAGTGGGCGGCGGAACGGACACCCACCTGATGCTGGTCGACGTCAGCGTAAAAGGCGCCACCGGCAAAGCCGCCGAGCAGTATCTGGACGAGATCAGCATCACGGTCAACAAGAATGCGATCCCTTACGATCTGCAGAAGCCGTTTGTCGCCAGCGGCATTCGAATCGGCACGCCGGCGATCACCTCGCGCGGTTTCGGATTAGACGAGTGCCGCGAAGTCGCCAAGATTATCTGCGAAGGCCTCAACGATATCGAAGCGCGCACTAAGCTCGACTCGCTTCGCGGGCGCGTCCACGAACTCACCAACCGCTACGATGTTCCTTAGCGAATCCACATGAACCAGTTGCAGGTTATCGATCACCCGGCAGTCGCCGATCGACTGGCGCGCCTGCGCGATCGGGATACGTCGACGCCGGTTTTTAGAAAGCTGCTCGAAGAGCTCGGCATGTTTTTAGCCTACGAGGCGACCCGTTCGCTCCCGTTGCGCGATCAAAGCGTCAACACCCCGATACAGCCGATGACGGCGCGCCGGATCGCGACGCGTCCGGTGGCGGCGCCGATTTTACGCGCCGGTTTGGGATTGTTGCCAGGCTTTCTCGCGGTGATCGACGATGCGGTGGTGGCGCATTTGGGCTTCTATCGGGATCCCGATACGCTTCAACCGGTTCCATATTATGCAAACGTCCCGAACGATCTCTCGGAACGCGATGTCTTCGTGCTCGATCCGATGCTTGCGACCGGACGTTCGGGCTCGGCGGCACTCGAAGCACTGGCATCGCGCGGCGCACGCGATATGACGTTTATCAGTCTGATCGCAGCGCCGGAGGGAGTGCAGACCATTCACGCCGCGCATCCGACCGTGCGGATCGTGACCGGTGCGCTGGACGAGCGTCTTAACGAACACGGCTACATCGTGCCGGGACTAGGCGACGCGGGAGATCGGATGTTCGGGAGCACAAGCTCGGTCCCGGTCAGCGTCCGCGTCGCTGCCGCGCCCAGGCTGTAGCCGCGTGCAAAGGCGAATGGGATCTCTCATGCGACCGGGTTGGGATGAATATTTTATGGAGATCGCGCGAACGGTCGCGACTCGCGCGACCTGTCCCCGCGCTTCAGTCGGCTGCGTCATCACCCTCGAGCACCGCATCCTTACCACCGGTTACAACGGTTCGCCGCGCCAGGTCGCGCATTGTACCGAAGCAGGCTGTCTGGTGGTGAACGACCACTGCATCCGCACAACTCACGCCGAAGCCAACGCGGTCGTTCAAGGCGCGCTTCACGGTGTCAGTCTGGCGGGCGGCACCGCGTACTGCACCCACCAACCCTGCATGGGGTGCTCGAAGCTGCTTATCAGCGCGGGGATCGTGAAGATCGTCTATCAAACGCCATATCCCGACACGAATGCCCAAGAGCTCTTGAGTGAGGCCGGCGTCGCGTTGATGCCCTACGCCGCGCTCGAAGGAACTCGCGCGTGAACGTGTTCTTTCTGTATCTCGCGGCGCTGGTTTTGGCCGGACTTGTGTCGGCATTCGCAACGCCGCTGATCTGCAGACTAGCCAATCACATCGGCGTGATCGACCAGCTCGGCGACGAGCGTCGCGTGCATGAAACCCCGACCCCTCGGATCGGCGGCGTCGCCGTGTATCTCGGATTCGCGTTCGCCTTGTTTGCAGTGCTCGGGATCGCCCTGGGCGGCCATACGCATGGGTTCTTTGCTCCCTGTCCGCAGCGCGATCTCACGGCGATCAGAGATTGTTTCGACGATCGATTTAGCGACGTTCACAATTTCTTGGGATTGCTGTTCGGCAGCATTTTGATTCTCGGCGTTGGATTGTGGGACGACATCATGCAGATGCGCCCGCGCAATAAGTTTAGCGCCCAGATCGTGGTAGCGCTGATCTCGATGATCTACGGGTTCGTCATCAAAGATGTGCAAAACCCGTTCACTCATCAGTATGTGGAGTTTCCGATCTGGATCGGCGTGCCGATCACCCTGGTCTGGTATCTGGGAATGATGAATGCGATCAACTTTATCGACGGACTCGATGGCCTGCTGGCGGGCGTGACCGGCATCTCCAGCATCTTCCTCTTCGCGATCGCGCTGATCCACGGCAATGCGGTGGTTGCTCTTGTCGTCATCGCCTTAGCCGGTGCAGTGCTTGGATTTTTACCGTACAATTTCAACCCCGCGAAGATATTTTTAGGCGATGCCGGCTCGCTGTTCATCGGGTTCGTCTTCGCAACCGTCTCGATTATGGGCGCAAGCAAGACCGCGATCTCGATCAGCCTGCTTGTTCCGCTGATCGTACTCGCGCTGCCGATTCTGGATACTGCGGCGGCGATCTTCCGGCGGGCTCGCTCCGGCAAGCGGATCACCGATGCCGACCGCGGGCACTTTCACCATCAACTGCTCTTTCGCTACGGATTGAACGTGCGTCAAGCCGTCCTGCTCATCTATGCGGTGTGCTTCTTGCTCGGCGCAGTCGCGTACGTTCTGGCCGGCGGCCTGCACCCATTCACGCACTTGGCGAGTACCGGGCTTGACCGGTAAACCGTTGCGCGTGATGACGGTGTTCGGAACCCGCCCGGACACGATCAAGATGGCGCCGGTCGTGCAGGCGCTCTCAACCTCGGGTTCTCAGATTGAATCGATCGTCTGCGTCACCGCTCAGCATCGCGAGATGCTCGACGATTTGCTGTCGTTTTTTGAGATCGAACCGAATTACGATCTGGATATCATGACTCAAAACCAGACGCTCACTCAAATCACCAGCCGCGTTCTCGAAGGCATGGAATCGGTGCTGAAAAAAGCAAAACCGGATGTGGTGCTGGTCCACGGCGACACCACTACCAGCACGTCGGCGGCGCTGGCAGCATTCTATGCGCACATTCCAGTCGGGCATGTAGAAGCCGGTTTGCGTACCAGCGATCTTTGGTCGCCGTATCCTGAGGAGATGAATCGGCGCGTAACCGGAACGATTGCGGCGTATCATTTTGCGCCGACCGAGCTTGCCAAGCAGCATCTCTTGCGTGAGAACGTCGGCGCCGACGAGATCGTCGTAACCGGCAACACAGTCATCGATGAATTTCTCGCGACCGCGGGCCGCTCCGACCTTCCGTTTCCGAGCGGCTGGGAGAGCTTGGATCGCTCCCGTCCGATCATCGCCGTCACCGCGCATCGTCGCGAAAATCATCCCTATATGGCCGAGATGGCCCGGGCGATGAGGGCGATCACCGAGTTACCGATGCGTCCGCAGATCATCTTGCCGGTGCATCCCTCGCCGCAGGTGAAGCCCATCATACATGAGATATTGGGGAGCGCCGGCGGCGTGCTGCTGACCGAGCCGCTCGATTATCCCGAGATGGTCTCGGTGATCGCACAGTGCAGTTTCGTGCTCACCGACAGCGGCGGCCTTCAAGAAGAAGCGCCCTGCCTGGGCAAACCGGTGCTGGTGATGCGGGATGAAACCGAGCGTCCAGAGGGTCTAGAAGCCGGTACGCTCCAGCTGGTCGGCCACGACCCTGACCGCATTCTCGCTGCCGCCGCCCGCCTGCTAAGCGATCCCTCGGCATACGAGCGGATGGCCAAAGCGCATAATCCCTATGGAGACGGACTCGCTTCGGGCCGGATTGTCGCTTGGCTGTTGGCTCGCCTGCGCGGGGGCATCTACCCGGCCCCGTTCAGCGCCGATTCGCGCGCTGCATGAATGCTCTGCCGATCATTGGGGCCGGCGCGACCTTCGCCGGCGCGGTGATCGCTGGTCTTGCAGGCGGCATTTGGCTGGCCGGCCGGAGCGGGCAGGCGCTTTGGGTGCTCGGCGGCCTCTTGCTCGGAATGGCAATCGGCGCCTACGGGGCCTATCGCCTGGCTATCGGGTCGAAACCGTGAGCGGGTCCGACGAGCAGGAGGATTCGCTCACGGCCCGTAGTTACAGCCCCGCCGAAGCGGCCGCCGACCACGCTCTCTACGCCAAGATGAAGCAATCGATAAGCGGGCGATCCTTGCTTCTCGTCCCGCCCATTGCGCTGGTCGTAGGATACTTTTCGTGGTACTCCGCGCTCGTTCTGGTCGCGGGCGGGCTCTGCGGAGTACTTAATGCCCGGCTGGCGATGCTCGGTAACGAGCAACTGGCGCGAAGCGGCAACCGCGGGGCGTTCGTCATAAGTAGTTTTCTCCGAATCGCGGTCTTCGGTATAGTTCCGGTGGGCTTCGCAGTGCGAGGTCCCTGGTGGAGCATTGGGGTCTACTTTGCCGGGTTTTTTACGCCACTGGCGCTGTACGCATTGGGCCTGCAGCGAGAGTACCAACGGAAGAGCTGAGTGCACGAACAGATAGGCGAGCATATCACGTGGCAATGGCCGATACTCGGTCAGGTGCACGCCGATACCATCATGACGACATGGCTCGTCATGCTGATTGCGTTTGCCTTTTTCGCCTGGATCGGGGCCAGTTACCGTTCGGCTTTCGTCAACAAGAAGCAGACCGTCGTCGAAGGCGTCATCAACTATATAGCGGACTTAGCGACCGGAGTCCTGGGCCATCAAGGCGAGGGCTTCGTTCCGTTTTTTATCGCCTTATTTATCTTCATCTTCCTCTTAAACCAATTCGGCACGCTGCCGTTCAAGGCGCTGGGTCTTCCCTTCGGAGGCTCTCCGACCGCGGATCTAAACACCACCGTGCCGTACGCCTTGATGGTATTCCTGATGATTCAGGTCGTCGGCATCCGCAAGTTCGGCCTTGGGTTTTACAAGCATCTGGCCAAACCGTTTTGGATACTAACCCCGATCAATCTGCTCGAAGAGCTGGCTCGGCCGGCGACTCTAGCGGCCCGCTTATTTTTCAACATTTTCGTCGGTGAACTACTGTTCATTATCGTCTCGTCAATCGTGACCGCCAAAGTTATGCTCGGTCCGGTGAATCTCTCGCTGGCCGTCACCGTTGTGCCGTTTTTCATTCAATTTTTCAACTTCTTCGTCGGCACCATTCAAGCGTTTTTGTTTACTCTGCTTGCAATCGTTTATCTCTCGCTGGCGATCGCTGAAGATCACTAGTTAGTCTAAGAAAGGTACGTTCTTGAACTCTGAAGCCTTAGTTGTAGCCGCAACTCTGCTGGCGTTTGGCCTCATCATTGCGGGAGTTGCGTTCGGTTCGGCGATCGGCGACGGGATCGTTGCCAGCAAAGCCGTTGAATCGATTGCCCGCCAGCCCGAGGCGCGCCCGAACATCCTGACGTTTCTCTTCCTCGGCGTCGGCGTCTTGGAAGCGTTTCCAATTATCGCTCTGGGACTCGCATTCTACATTCTGCTGGTCGTCGTTAATGTTCCAAATCTGCTCACGCACCTGAGCGCGGTCGCGAAGTAAGTCTGCTCGATGTTTCTTAAGCTCGACGGAACGGCAATCGTTCAGCTCATCAACTTCGTGATCTTTTTCGCGATCTTGAATGTTGTCTTTCTGCGTCCCGTCGGCAACGCGATTCGCAAACGTCGCGAATACATCAACAGCGTAACCCGGGATTACGATTCCTATCAGGCCCAAGCGGCCTCACTGCGGGCTCAAGCCGATGCCCTGCGCGCGGCCGCCCGCCGCGAGGCCGAGCACACGATCGCAGCCGGGCGGGCCGAGATTTCGAATGCGAGCGCCGAGTTAGCCGGTGGCTACGCGCAGCAAATCACCCAAACGGTTGAGTCGGCCCACGCAGTCGTGGGGGGCGAAGTTGAGGCTGCGCGCGCCGGCGAGAGCAAACTGGTTCGCGAGCTCGCCGATCTGATGCTGGATCGCACCGTTTCGGAGGCAATCCGATAATGTACAACTACGAATCAATTGCGGTCTGGAGCCAAGTAATCTCGGCCGTGGTCTTTATGGCGGCGCTGGTCTGGATTTGGGTGAAGTTCATTCAGCCGGCAATCATTGCTGCTGAAGCGGCTCATAACAAACAGATCGCCGAAACCGAACGCCATCGCGACGAACTTAAAGCCACCGTCGATATGCTCCAGACCGAGATCACCATCGCGCAGAACGATGCTGAATCGATCAAACAACGCGGCGCCGAGCAGGTCGTTCGCGAACGCAACGAAGCGCTCACCCAAGCTCGAGGCGAAGGTGAACGCGCGGTTGCCAATGCACGGGGTGAACTCGATCGCGGCCGGGTTGCGGCCCGTGCCAAGATGCGGACCGAACTCCTCGATAAGGCCCTAAATCTCGCCAAAGTGGATGCGGCCAAACGCGTCGACGCATCGATGAACGCCCGGCTGGTGAACCGGTTCGTCGGCTCGTTGGAACGCGGCGGACGGCCATAATGGCTAGTGAAACACTCGCCCGCCGCTATGCCGTCGCCGTTTTTGCCCTCGCGCACGAGCAGCACGCGATCGCTCAAGTCGGCAAGGACCTAGCTACGATCGAAGACGCGATTCTCTCCGATGAAACCAGCAAGATGTTTTTCCTCGCCCCGATCGTCGATCGCAAAGAAAAAGAACGCGTATTAACGACGGCCTTTGAGGGCAAAGCTCATGTCATCGCACTCCATACTCTGCTGCTGCTGGTTCGTAAACACCGCGAAGCGCTGTTGGGTGAGATCGTCGCTCAATACGGAAAGCTTGAGATGGAGCATCGCGGCGCCGAGCCGCTAACCATAACGAGCGCGCAAGAGTTGACCGCGCACGAGCTGGGTTCGATGGTCGACCGCTTGGAAGAACTCTATAAAAAAAAGTTTGAAGTCACCCAGAAGATCGACTCCCGCTTAATCGGCGGCGTGCGAATCACAATGGGCGATCGACGCATCGATGGTTCGGTTGCCGGACGTTTAGACGAACTCTCGCGAACCCTATTCGCAAAGTACTAAAGGAATAACATGATTAACGCGGACGAAATTGCCGGCATATTAAAACAGCAGATCGCAAACTTCAAGACCGATATCCGTGAGGATCAAGTCGGGACCGTCATCGAAGTCGGGGCAAATTTGGCTCGCGTCTACGGATTACAGGCGGCTCGCTACTCCGAGCTGGTTGAGTTCCCTAACGGCCTACAGGGTATCGTGCTCAACCTTGAAGAGGACAACGTCGGCGTGGTCATCTTAGGCCCCGACACCGATATTAAAGAAGGCGACAAAGTCCGCCGCACCGGCCGAATCGCTTCGGTTCCGGTTGGCGAGGCGGTGCTCGGACGAGTCGTGAATCCGCTGGGTATACCGGTCGACGGGAAAGGCCCGATCGACACCAAGAAATATCGCACGATCGAAAACAGCGCACCGAACGTCATCGCGCGCCAGCCGGTCAAGCAGCCGCTCCAAACCGGTATTCGCGCGATCGATGCGCTGATTCCAATCGGGAAGGGCCAGCGCGAGTTGATCATCGGCGATCGGAGCACCGGCAAGACCGCGATTGCGATCGACACGATCATCAATCAAAAGGGGCGCAATGTTTTCTGCATCTACGTCGCAATCGGACAGAAGACGTCGACCGTCGCAGCTCTCGCGCAGATTCTCGAGCAGAAGGGTGCCCTTGAGTACACCACGATCGTCACCGTTGGTCCCTCCGAACCGGGTTCGCTCAAATTCATCGCGCCGTTCGCCGGCTGCGCGATGGGCGAAGAATTGATGTACGAAGGCAAAGACGTTCTGATTGTTTACGATGATCTCACCAAACACGCCCAAGCCTACCGCGAAATCTCACTGCTGCTGCGCCGCCCGCCGGGTCGCGAAGCCTATCCGGGCGACATCTTCTTCTTGCACTCCCGCTTGCTCGAGCGCGCCGCCAAACTCAGCGACGAGGCCGGCGGCGGTTCGCTGACCGCTTTGCCGGTGGTCGAAACCCAAGCCGGCGATTTCTCCGCGTACATCCCAACCAATTTGATCTCGATCACCGACGGCCAGATCTATCTCACTCCGAACTTGTTCTTTCAGGGTATCCGTCCGGCGGTCGACGTCGGTCTCTCGGTCTCGCGCGTCGGCGGCTCGGCTCAAACCAAGGCCATGAAGTCAGTAGCCGGGCAACTAAAGCTGGAACTCGCGCAATATCGCGATCTAGCAGCATTCGCAAAGCTCTCGAGCGATCTGGACAAATCGACCCAGAACCAATTGATGCGCGGCGAGAAACTGACCGAGCTGCTCAAACAGCCGCAGTATCAGCCCCAAGCGATGGAAGACCAAGTCGCGATCTTGTACGCCGCCACAAAAGGGTTCGTCAACGATATTCCGACTCCGCGGCTGCAAGAATGGTCCAAAGCCTTCATCGGGTTCTTACACCGCAAGTATCCGCAAGTCGCCCAGGGCATCGCGTCCAGCAATCAAGTCTCCGACGAGACTGCGAAATCTTTAGAAGCCGCGCTCACGGAGTTTAATAAGAGTTTCTAATGGCATCAGTTAAGGACCTTCGCGAACGGATTCGTTCACTGAGGAACACTCAGCAGATCACCAAGGCCATGAAGCAAGTTGCGGCCGCTAAGATTCGACGCGCCGAGATGGCGCAGAAGCAAGCACGACCATACGCCGAAACGCTCTCCGAGATGCTGCGCGATCTGATGACAAGCGTGGGTCACGTCGATCATCCGTTCATGAACCCGGGCTCGGTGAGCGCACCATCCGGCGTCATTCTCATGACCGCCGATAAGGGACTCGCCGGCGCGTTCAATTCAAACGTCACTCGCTCGGGCGAACTCTACAAACGCGAGCACGCCGACGCCGTCTTCTACGCAGTCGGGAAAAAAGCCGCAAATGCCGTGCGCCGAATGACCGGGCTCACCGGCTTCCCAACCTGGCCGCTGAGCACCGGATCAAAACTCGACACCGCTCGCGACGTCGCCCATCGAGTAACCGACGATTTTGTTGCC
Source organism: Vulcanimicrobiaceae bacterium (assembly GCA_039923415.1). Lineage (GTDB taxonomy): Bacteria > Vulcanimicrobiota > Vulcanimicrobiia > Vulcanimicrobiales > Vulcanimicrobiaceae > JALYVT01. The sequence goes on along the minus strand of JBDTCU010000077.1, from coordinate 457 downwards.
GGAAAAATATCCGACATCACGCTAATCTCATCGAAGCTGGTTTCGATGCTCTCGCAACGCCCGGAAACCCGCCGTTTGATCCCCGTAACCGCACCCCAGATCGTATCGGGGGTCGATGCCAAGACCAAGGGTGCCGTCGAGTTCTCGCCCTCCCCCGAGGCCGTACTCTCGCGCCTACTGCCGAAATATCTTGAGTTCACGATATTCAGTGCCATGCTGGAAACCGACGCTGCATTTTTCGCTGCCCAACTTATCGCCATGAACAACGCCACCGAAAACGCCGGCAAACTCATCGACGAATTAACGATTGCGATGAACAACGCGCGCCAAGCTGCGATCACCAAAGAAATCTTAGAAATCGTCTCCGGCGCCGAGGCTCTGGCCGGATGATGAGTTGGGCGGGATATGTACTCGGTTCGGAACCGCTGGAAAATTTGCGTCGTGCAAATTTTCCGCT
>JBDTCU010000076.1:0-3201 GCA_039923415.1 Vulcanimicrobiaceae bacterium | reverse complement strand
GGTCAGACTAGGTTATCGACCGGATCAGACCACCTTGGAGAATCATATGCCTACACGCTCGTGGAACCTTACCGAAGCGAAAGCGAAATTTAGTAACGTCGTGCAACGCGCGCTGGATGGCGAGCCGCAACGCATCGTGAGGGGCGGTCGTAAGAACGAAACGGTTCTCCTCATAAGGGAGGACGCGTACGACGCCGCAACACGCCCGACGCGCTCCCTTATAGATATATTTTCGGTACTGCGCGGCGTTGACATCGATCTGGAGCGCGACGGTGATCCAGGTCGCGAAGCACCGACATTTTGAGCGGATTTCTCTTGGACACCTGCGCGATCTCCGAATTTAAGAAGCCGATCCCAAATCTTGGATTTCTAACCTGGTTCGCTCGAAACGATGAGCGGGCGATATACCTCAGTGCTTTAACCATTGGCGAGCTTCGATACGGCATCGCGCTTCTAGATCAGAGCAAAAAACGAACCGAATTGGAGCGTTGGCTCGTTTCGGATGTCATCTCAACTTTTGGAGATCGCGTTTTGCCAATTGATTCGGATGTTTCAGACGGGTGGGGACGCATTAGAGCGCAGGCCCGAAAAGCGGGAACCTCCGTGCCGGTTCTTGATGCGCTGTTAGCGGCAACCGCGCTGACGCATAACCTCTCACTTGTGACGTGCAACGAAACTGATTTCAAACACACTGGCGCCAGAGTCGTTAATCCCTGGGCGGCCTAGACCTCATCCGGCGTCTACGGAGTAAGCATTAACGTCGCCCGCGCATCGGAATTGACGGCGGCGCGCGAGTAGGGAAGGGCTACGAGTTTACCGGATATCCAGTCGCGAGCGAGATCGGTGTAGTGATTCGAACCGGGCTCGCCGGACTCGCCTTGCGGGATGGTGATTCCGCCGGCGTCCCAGTTGCCCACATCCCATACAGCGCGAAAACTCTGTCCGAAGCCGCGCGACTGCACGTGAACGGTAAACGCATCGCCATTGCCCGGCAAGAACGTCCCGTTCAGGAAACGCAGCCCGAGTGCGCCAAGCGGGTGTTTCATCACGATCGCTCCGGCAGTGTGCCACGGCGCGTCCAACTTTGCGATCCCGCCCGCCTTAGCGGCACTGCGAGTGAGTTCACGCAAGAGCCAGCTATCGTAGTCATCGTTTGGAACCCATCCGCGCGGTAGCTCGCGCAGAGCCCGCAGCAGCACAATCGAATTTGGAGTCGTGATATCCGGCTCAAAATTGGAGCGGTACAGATCCGTAACGGCGGTTAATCGGAGATTCCAAGCTATCGTTGCTCCGCGCTCACCATCTTCGTAGCGCCCGTTCCAGCGACGCAGATCGGCAATCAACGGGCGCAGGCTCGAGTTCATGAGGTTCGGCCTGCGTTGGGATGCCGTAATAACGGCGCGAGCCAGTTCTGCTTCGGGAATGGAATAGGTGTCGAGTTGCATTCTCTTAAAATCTGCAACGGTGTAGCGCTTTCGCTCGCGCAGCAACGTGCGAACTCGCGAGGCTCGATATGGTGCGGCAAACTGAGCTGATAATTGATAGTGATAGCGTGAGCCGTACATGCGGTTGTTGGATGTGAAGGCGAGCGCCGAGCGAGTCGGCGCGACTGTCGGCAGCGCGGCAAATGGAAGGATTGGATAGGATGCCAGGTCATCATGTGCGTATCGCGCCCAAGCAGGGTCGTTCGGAATGGTGCCGGCCAAATGGTAGGCTGCAGCGCCGCTCGTATCGGCCAACACGAAATTGAACGACGGCCCTTGAATTGTTGAGATTGCACGGAGTGCCTGCGTAATGTTCTGCGCTTTATCGAGGGCGAAAAATGGGCCGATCGGGGACTGCGGGTTCATCGACGATTGCCACTCTACAACGTATGGATTCCGGCGCGCGTCGAAAACCTGGAAACCACCATCGGCGGTATCGAAATAGGACTTCGCGATGTTCTTTCCAAACCGAACGAAAAAACGTTCTCGTCTGAGAATCAGCTTCGGCTTTGCTGAACTGGAGTACAAGCTGTACCCGCTCGTCGTTCCGTTGGTGATGCCCCATGCTAAATGGTCGTTATGACCCAAGATAATACCGGGCGTTCCGGCTAGTGAAACGCCGGCGGCATGATACCCCGGCGCCTGCAAATCAACCAGATACCAAATCCCCGGAATGGCCATCGGCAAATGCGGATCGTTAGCCAGCAGAGGACGGCCCGTCGCGGTGAGCGCGCTTCCTGCAGCCCATTCATTGCTTCCGGGGCGTATCGACGGATCGGGTGGGTTGCGCGACGGATTGCCCATTCCGATTCTCGGCATTCCAGAAAGCGACTGCAACGATGCTAGCGGCGCCGGTGCTCCGCCCGTGGTTGGCGCATCGTATTTTGGATCGGTGAGCGGTACGATCGAAGTGAACAGCTTGGCGCCATACGTTTTGTAGACCAGGTTGCGGTTCGCAACGTCGTTCCAGGATTCGGTTTGCCCCAGGATCGTGGCGAAGCCGATTGCTAGCGAGTCTTGGGGTGTCCACCGCTCCGGCTTTGTAAACAGAATCCGGTATTCGATCGGTAACGGCTCGCGCGCGATCGCGGCGTTCACGCCGTCGCTAAACGATTGCTCCACACTGCGATCGTTAGCCGAGAGGTGCTTCCATTGTTTGGAAATGATCGCGTCAACATCGATCTGACGCGAGGTCTCGTCGGTAGTCAGAACGTCCGGGCCGATCAATTCGGTGAGTCTGCCATAAACGAAATGCCGCGTCAGATCGATTTGGAAGAGCCGATCCGATGCCTCAACATACCCTTGCGCAAAGAAAAGATCGTGCAGATTAGCGGCGCGGATGTGCGGGATGTCGCGACCATCGCGGATGATCTGCACGGGCGCGCGTACGTCAGCGCCGGAGATCGTGCCGCTCGTTTGCGCGGCAGCCCGCATGCCGAGTGCAATGTACGCGATCACTGCTAGAACGATGATCAGCAGAAGAATCGCCAATCCTAACAGGCCGAACGCTAGACGTCTAAAATAGCCGGAAGATCTAGACGCTGACGTAGATGTCCTCACCCTCAATCCTCACCGGGTACGTAGGTACCGGTAGAATTGCGGGCAAGGTTAGCGCCTCACCTGTTCGGACATCAAACAGCGCGCCGTGGCGCGGACAGCGGATCCGGCAATCTTCGAGATCGCCTTGATCCAGTTCACCGCCATCGTGCGTGCAGAC
>JBDTCU010000075.1:0-4710 GCA_039923415.1 Vulcanimicrobiaceae bacterium | reverse complement strand
TCGCAGTTGATCGTAAACGGAAAGCTGCCGGGCCACACAACGATCTTCGCCTGGGCAGGCCAGCGCCGCCTCGACTATGAGGTGACGGTCGTCCAGGCCGGGCTCGACGACGTCTCCCAAATTTTGCGCGCAGCGATCCCCTATCCAAACGTTCAAGTCGTGAGCTTCGGCCATTCGGTGCTTGTTCGCGGTAACGTATCCACTATGCAGCAGTTCGTTGATCTCGACGCCATGGTCAAGCGCTTCACCGGAAGCATGCTTCAGGGCAACGGTAAGGATAAGGAAGAGAAAGCGATTATCATCGACGCGGTCACCGTGACCCATTCCTTGGGTTCGATCCAGGCCGAATTCAACAACGTTGACGGCGTAAAAGATCTGCAGATCGAGCCCGACGACAAGGGAAACATCATGGTGAGCGGCCGGGTCCACGATCGCGTTCAAGCGGAACAAGTTCTCGGCCGCGCGAGGACCCTGGCCGGTCCGTACTTGTCAAGCGAAGGCAAGATTATCGATCGGCTAGAGGTGGCGACATCCAGTCAGATCGGGATTAAAGTCTACGTGCTCGAGGTCGACCGCACCGCCCTCAGCCAACTCGGAGTTCGCCTTCAGGCTGCGGTTCCGGACGATCCGATTAATCCTACAAAATATGGACTCGGAGATCCGAGCTTTCCGGTCGTGGAAGGGCCTGCGCCTAGAGGAATTGGGTCGGCACTGAATATCGGCGCTTTTTTCCGTACCACTTTCCTCGCACCGACGCTCGATTTGATCGTGTCGAGCGGACACGCTCGCGTGCTCTCCGAGCCGAACCTCGTCACTACGCCCGGGAATGATGCGACGTTCTTGGTCGGGGGACAGATTCCGTACGTCTTTTCGACGGGTCTGGGCCAGGTAAGCGTGGTCTTTAAGGACTATGGCGTTCAGCTCGACGTCACTCCGACGATTTTGCCGAACGGTGCCATAGAAACGAAGATTACGCCCGACATCTCAAACCTGGATTACCAGAATGCCGTGCAAGTCAACGGCTTCTTCATCCCGGCACTAAAAGAAAGCAAACTCTCGACCAACCTGATCACCCAAGACGGCCAAAGCGTCGTCATGGGCGGCCTGCTTAATCGGGTCGAGCAGCGCACGTTAACGAAGATTCCGTTCTTGAGTGACCTGCCGATCCTCGGCAAACTCTTTCAATCAACTCGCTACCAAGATGGGGAGACGGATGTCGTCTTCGTGATGACGCCGCAAATTATCACGCAATGAACCGATGGTCTGCGCTCTTGAACGACGAAACGGGGGCCGCGCTCCCAGAGTACGCGCTCGTTCTGGCGCTCTTCAGCGTGCTTGCAATGGCATCTTTATCCGCGATCGCAGTCGCCGCCGAAACCGCACTGGAGGCGGGGTACGCGAATTTCGAACAGTTGCAGGAGACGCCGCCATTATGAATCTGCTCTGCCGCCCAGCAGTAACACGAGGAAGCGCGATGATCGAGACCGCGATTACGCTAAGCTTTACGCTGCTATTGCTCTTAGGCACGATGCAATTGGCGCTTGCCGGGTATTTTCAAATGCAACTCGATGCCGCATCGTTCGAGTATGGACACGCGTACGCACTCGGCGTGACTGACCCGGGGGGGCTCAACCAAATCAGCCAGCTCTTTCCGGACGTCCCGGTTAGCCAGATTACGTTTTCGGCTTCGAGTCCACCCGTAACAAACGAACCGGTTAACTTCACCCCGAACGGACAGCTTACCAACCGCTACGGCGGCGCCTCGATCTTGCGCCCTCAGCGTCTCAACACCCAAGCCGCGCTCAACGTGAGCGCCTTCGGTTTTCTTTCGCAGAACCCCATTCCGTTCTCGGCGTCAGATGTTGAAGGCCGCTACATGATCAGCGATCATGACGATGACGCCCAAGGCGACCCGTACGATTCGCAAGCGGTGTATAATACGCAGGTCAATCCGATCAGTCAGGACGATCAGAACGTTCCGCCCTACTATTTCAATTTTGCTTTCCTGTTTCATTGCGATCATCCCCATCCCGGCTGGGGCCCGACCTGCCCACCCAATCAGCAGAACCTGCACTCGCTCGGACTCGCAGAGTACTTGAAGGACGGCAACGACACTGTCGATGGAAACTACGACATGACCACGATGGGCGTCACGAAGAACGATACCTTTCAAGCGATGGCGTTTCATCAGCGAATCTATGCCCAAATTGCGCAGGTTGTATTTGCGACACCCGCTCGACCACCATACGATTGGCATCTTCCCAATCAGTTCTGGGACGAGCACTCCAACGTGACCGTCCCGGCCGGGACAGCCTCATTCGGGTTGATCTACAGTTGGGATCTGTTTGTCCCCGCCAATGCGGGCAACGGTATAGGGCGCGCCCATCCGCTCTCACCCCTCAACGGCTGCTGCGACTGAAAAGGACGGACGCATGAATCACCTGCATGCTCAGCGCGGCCAAACGCTTCCGGTCTGGGCATTCGGGATCCTGACCGTGCTGACCCTAACCGCATTTGCGCTCAGTTACGGCTCCATGATACGTTGGCAGATTCGCGCCCAAAACGCGGCCGATTCGGCCGCACGCGGCGTGCTTTCGATTCAGGCAACGCAATGGAACGAAATGGAGTCGACCTTTCAAGCGGCAGCAGTAGAAGAATATCGCATTCGTACGATCACTCAGGCGATGCTCATTGCCATCCACGGTGACGGGGGCTGCGATCCGAACCCCGTATCGCTCCTTACAAACAGTTGTAACATGATGTACCAAAATCTTCGTTCACAGTACCTGAACGCTGTCTCACGGTATACGTCGGACGTCGCCCTGCTCCAACGCGTCACCGGTCCGACCTTCGATGATCAGGTTAGCGCCGTGAAAGCGTCACTTGCGCTTTTCCAGACGAACTGCGCCCAGAATAACGGCGGCGATTGCGCCTTCAATTACACGCTCGTCGTGGCCCAGCCGCGTGTTAATAAGCTGGTAGAGGACGTTTACGCAGATTGCTGCAGCTTCGTCGTGGGTGGCGGCCTTCCGGTCAATCCTGCGCTCAGCCGGAATCTCTCTCCAATGGAGATCGAAGTCGTCGCCTGTGCGAAGGTCCCCTCACCGTTTCCCGCCTTTGTCGATTTCAAGGCACCCACCTATACGGCCATCGGCCGTGCCGCCGCGACGACAATCATGGCGACCCAAGAGTTCATGTATCCCGGGACGATCGTCAACCCGCGCACCAACCAGCCCTTTCAGCCGCTTGAGTACCCGGAGAGTGCGACAAATCAAGCGATCCTTGGAGCGCCGAATAACGACTTCTGGTATCGTGTCGATTACGGCGGAAACCCAGCAACCTCGAACGGGCAAGCCGCCTTCCAGTACTCTCCGGGAAACGATGGACTCTTGACCGCGGTCGGCTGGTGGAGTTCGATCGCGATTAAGACGTTCGCGGGCGCGTTGAGCGAAGGAGCGGGCTTCACATGCAAATAGCGTTACGTCAACACGGTCAGCGCGGCCAAGCGCTCATCGAGACGGCGATCGTACTACCGTTGTTCTTATTACTTGTCTACGGCGTCATGTGGATCGTGCGGTCGGGCGTCGTTAACGAACGTGTCCAGATCGCTGTTCGATACAGTGGCCTGGTCTCAAGCCAAGCCTCGCCGTACATCGATTACAGCATGTATGCGCTCTACAATAATCTTGAAGGGATCGGAGCTCCTCCAGTTGCTGCGTGTGGCCCTCCAACCACCGACGCGCTTGATAATAACGGCCAATTTCTCGGACCGCCGACGAGCCCTTATTGGTTGCCGGGGGCGACCAATGGAGCCTGTACTGCGGGTCATGCAACGCTGCAGGGGGGCGCGATCGTTCAGCCGGAGGTCTTCACGCACACGCTGTCGTCGATAACATCGCAGACTCCGATCGAAGGCGTGCTCTCAACTGCGCTCGGTCAGAACGCTCAGCAAGTTGCAGCGAGTCAAAACTATCTGGACGCTCCCGGCATCGGCACCGTACTCGTTTGCTACCCGGATATCGATGACGCGGTCTCCGCTTCGCTGCAAAACACCGCCCCGATTCTTCCGGTCAACAGCATCGTGCCGTTAGCCGATGTGCTGCCGACGACGCCGATCAATCTCTCCGGAAGCTGCTGACCAGGGACGCGACAAGACACCCGACCAGACCATACCAAGTCGGAAGTTTCACCAGCCAAAGAGACCATCCGCTCATCACATTGTTGGCCCGAATATAGCTTCCCCATGTATGTTCGGAAACAGCAACCGGTATCGTCGAATGAATAGCGGCTAAGACCTGACCGGTTCCCGTGCGTACCACTATCAGTTCGATTGCGACGATTGCAAGTACGACGATCGCGGCCGGCCGCAGGCCGGCATCCCGATTGCGCAGATAATAACTACCGGCCCAAAATGTGACGGGCGCGACGACCACAATTAGAGCTGACCACGCCAGTACGTAGAGGAGCGGGATTGCGAGCGCTACGACAATCATTACGAGCGCAATACTCGGGCGCTTAGAGTGCGAGGCGAGCCAAAGCCCGGCCGGGATAGCAAGTGCGATATGGTCGAGATGCACGAACGGTCCGAGCGTGACCGCAAAGGCGCCGGCCGCTAACACCGCAAACTCCGGCGCGCGCCGAGCTATTCGACCGCGGGCCACCACGATTGCTGCGCCAAGCATCGCGATATACCACAGGCGTCCAAGCCCG
>JBDTCU010000074.1:0-12760 GCA_039923415.1 Vulcanimicrobiaceae bacterium | reverse complement strand
ACTCGGTAGTTACCGCATCGGTGTGGATCGTTGGAAATGGTGCGCCGACGGAGAGCCCCTTCGGAAGCGGGGCGCCTATGGCCGGCAGGCGTGAGAGCCCGGCTAAAATCAAGCCGCAGAGCAACCATTTCACGGTGCGACCGAGAGTGGAAAACCACCGGTTATAAACGGCGAGCCCCGAAGCGGCTGCAAGGTGCGTAAATCGTAGACTGCGATCCGGTTTGCGCGCGCACACGGAATATAGAGTCGCCCGCGCTCCGGATCGATCGACGGCCGCCACGGAGTCGCGCAGGTCGTTAGCGGAGAATGAGTCGGTGAAAGTGTACGCGCATTCAAAACGTAGACCAGATTGGCGGCTTCGTCGGTGACGAACACGCGCTGATGCGCGGAGTCGTAGACGGCTCCCAGCGGAAAGACGAACTGCCGGCTGCGGACCGCCGGTTGAGTTGCGCTTTTGCCCAAATCGAATGCTGCAACATACCCTCCCGGCGCGGTAGAAGCGTTCGAGACAACGAAGAGCCGCTGCTCCTTTTCATCGAGTGCAATTCCGAAAGGTCGCGGACCGGTCTTGATTCGAAGCAGCGGTTTCATCGAACGGGCATCGACGGCCAGCACGGTTGCATCGTTGACGTTTCCGACATAGACGATCTGGCGATGCTCGTCAATGGCTAAGCCTTCGGCGGTCTCACCGGTATCAATGCGCGAAACATCTCCGCTGCGGGTTACTTTGGTCAGCGCGCCGCGCCCTCCAATGTCGCGATTGCTCACGAAGATGTCGCCGGTTTGCCGGTCGATCGCAACTTCATTTCCAAGCGGCACGTTCGGTGTTTCATTCATGCGCCATGGATCGCGCGTAAAGCTGTAGAGGGTTGATCCGGTCGTGCTCGGAGCAAAGATCGTACCGTCGCGCCCAAACGCGACATCGCCCGGCGCATCGCCGGTCCCGGCGTACCCTACAATCGCAAACGTGTTTGGATCGTGCAGGGCTACACCGTTATCGTAACTGGCAACTGCGATCAGCCGGCGATCGGCGGAAGGCGGCGGCACGACCGCGATGGTCGCCAGGCCGATTGCCGCCTGCGCGGCTCCGACGATCGTTGTCGAGGACGGCTCGCGCACCAGCGGCGCTGTGAAGATAGTGTTTTCGATCGATCCGATGCCGAGAACGCAGAGTGCGAACGGTTCGGTGATGCCGCTAATCGAAAGCGGAACGAGACTGCCGCTGATGTACGGGCCCGGTCCCGCGGATATGCCGAAGGTTCCGGTGGCTTGGGTGCGAGGTGACTGAGCCGCTGCGCGTACCGGCGCGGCACCCGTCCCGAGCAGAAGGAGTGCCACGATCAAGACCGATCTGGTGACATTCACGCTAGGTATGCTGCAGCAAGCCGATGGCGAAGTAGACGATCCCGATCGTGCCGCCGCCGACCGAGATGTAGATCAAGGCGCGAGTGGTCGTTAGAGCCGAGATCGAGACTAGGACGATCGCTACCTCAAAGAGCGTGACCGCAATTTCCAGCGTTTCAAACGAATGCAACGAGCGCTCGGAGTTGATTTGCTGACGCGCCGATTCGTTCTCATACTGCTGCGCCTGGCGGCTGATCGCTGAGGTCGCTTGAGCCTCTTTGGTGCTGCTTTCTTCAAGATACGTGCGACCGGCTTTATCGGTGACGAGTTTCGATTCCAGAAGGCTCTGGTTGAGTTCGTATTTGATCTTGGTCGTCTCGTAAAAATTGTATTGGTCTGAAGCCTTAGCCTGAGCCAGGACCGCCTCATTTTTGGCAGCCAGCGCGAAGGTTGAGCGCTGATGCGCGAACAAGGTGGCCAGTGCCGCGAGAACTGCGAAGGTTGCGCCGAGGATTGCGATGATGCGGTCGCTGCGTGTGGTGCTGTGCCGGCGGCGTTCGGCTGCTTCATCGATCGATTTCTTGGCGCTAAAGTCAGCCACGCTACCTCCGGTCCTTGAGTGAAGATATTCGCGCGAGCCCTTCGAGAACGTCCGTGCCTGGAGCCAGCAGTGTCGCGCTGGTTCGCGCTGTATCCAACGAAAAGCTTGCCACGCGGTATTCGCCGTAGGTTCCGGCGACGATCGTCCCGTCGGGATCGATCGCGTATGCGCGCGGAGCATGACCCAGATGAATGACGATCAGAAAGAGCCGCAGCTCGACCGCGCGCGCACGCGCAATTCGCGTCTGCCATTCGCAATCGTAGGATGTCTGCCAGATGACGAGCTGATAGCCGGCCTGTTTATAGGCGGCCAGGCCGCCAGGATCGAGCACGATCGCATCGTTTGCACGTAACGTCGGAATCGCGGTTTCGATGCTGGACTGGGCCCCAAGTGTATCTGCTCCGACCAGATACGTAGTCTCCAAAATGCGCAGGTCTTCTTCGATGGAAACACTGAGTTCGTATGGCGTGATTGCAATTCGCGATTGCATCGAGACGGGCGTTACCGTCGCAATCTCGCAGAGCGGCGCGCGCGGCGATCGTGCCGGTTCGAGCGCAACCTCGGCGATCAAAGATTGAGCTTCGAACTGACCCCCGGCCGACAGCACTTCGCCCGACGCGTCAATGATCTGGCTCTTGCCGCAGTACGCGACGCAGCCTCGTTCGACTCCGCATTTGTTGGCAACAACAAATGGGACGCCGTTTTCGCGCGCGCGCATGGAGGCCAGTAGATCCGCTTGAACGTTCTCCAAATCGCTGGGATCGCGGCCGCTCGTTACCCAGGCTGTCGGCATCACTAATATCTGCGCACCCCGATCGACAAGCCGGCGCGAAATTGTCGGGATGCGCCCGTCGGCGCAGATCAAGACACCCAGCCGCCCGATGCTCGTGTCGATCGGCTCGATGATCTCTCCGCGCGCAAACCACTGTCGGTCGAAATGCCATAGGAACTGCTTGTCGGCAGTTCCCGCCAGGGTCCCATCGGCATCGACTACGAACGCGCTGTTATACACAGACTCGCCCTCGCAGCGTGCAGCGCCGAAGACGATAACGGTTCCGGTTTCACGCGCGACTGCCATGATGGCAGCAAGCGCGAACTCGCTCTGCGTCCCGTCCACCGGGTCCTCGCCCAGCACATATGCCGGTACGGTACCTTCGGGCAGTACGATGAGCTCGGCTCCGCATGCGGCAATCCGCCGGACTTCCGCAACGATCTGCGGCCAAACCTTAGGGAACTCGTCGCGCTCGTGAGCGCGGAGCTGCAGCGAGGCAATCGTGACGATGCTTGAATTCAATCCGCGTCTCTCTTCGAAGGTGCCGGTACGGAGGTTCTAGGTTCGAGCTTGCTTTCTTTTGTGCCGCCGCGGCGCAAAGAGGCGTGAACGCTCCGCGCGTGAAGAGTGTTGTTGACTAAAGCGTTCCGATCTCTCGCGAAAGGTAAAGAGTGCAACGTCCTTTTCTTATCTTCACCGCAACCGCGGTTGCGACCAGCCTGATCGGCAGCCTCGCGGCTGCTCCGGCGTCCAAACCGGTCTCGACTGCGACTAAGCGGCCGACCAGTAAGCTTTCAAAGTATCAACGCGAGCATGATGCCATCCTGAAAGCCTCGGCGCCCGGCGACGAATATTTCGGCCGGCTGAAACTTAGCTATATCGGAATCAACAACACCCTGCACGACGAGGCAATTCAGGCTGGCCCGTACACCCTTGACAGCGGCATTATTTCGAAAGTTCAATTTGCCGAAGACGCGATGCTCGATTGGCAGCATAAATATCCTCACGATCCCCAGCTCGCCCGAACCTTCTTCTTAATGGCCACGATGGAACGTAAGATTTACACGGCTGAAGCTCAAGATAAGTCCTCGAAGTACTTCCACGAGTTGGTAAGCCAATTCCCAAGTACGTACTTTGGAAAAATCGCTAAGAAAGATCTGCAGATCGGCTTCACCGAACACGTATTTGCTTTGCCGGTACCGTGTCCGGCAACGCCCGAGCCGTTGCCGAGCGGCGTGAATCCAACTGCAATGCCGACCGCGAGCGCCACTCCGACGACGATCCCGACAGCGGAGCCGACGCCCTCTCCGACCCCCAATCCGTCCGCGCCAAAGCGTGATATCATCTCCGTTCCGTGCTTCACGCCGGCTCCGCCGACTCCGACACCGACGCCGCTTCCTACAGCGACTCCAAATGCGCCGGCTAGCCCGGTCGTCAATCCGCCGGTCACACCGATTCCCAGCGGGGCTCTAACGCCGGCACCATCGGCTGCGCCGTCGTCGGCGTTGACTCCGACCCCGATGCCGACCAAATAGCGGGACCTTTTCCGATAAAAAATCCCCCGGTTTTCACCGGGGGATTTTTTATTACTCTAAACTCTTACGAGATTAGAACTTGAGACCAAGGCCGACGTACGGGCCGTTCTCGCTGAACGGTGACGGAGCGTTGGTCTTGTTCTGACCGCGGTCTCCGAGGAAACCGAAGTCGATGAACAGCGGCAGTTTGTCTCCCAACGTGAACGTCCCACCAACCTGGTATTTCAGGATGTTGTACGCGAGGCTGAAATTGTTGCCGTTCGGATCGGAGAAGTTACCCTTGACGTTCGGGTAGTACCAGGCGCTGCCGTAGATCGAGAATGACTGGTTGAGGTCGGGGAGTTTTTCAACGCCGAACCCAACGCCGCGCAGTCTCGGATAACCGGCGTTGTTTCCACGGTACATGTAGCCGACGCCGATGTACAGCCGCGGGTCTGCGACCTTCAGGCCAAGACGGCCGTCGAAGTCGTAGTCACGTGCGGTGAACGCGGGGACGAAGGTTGAGCCATTGCCACCGATGGTGGTGACGCAGCCAGGTTCGCCCGACGCCGGGCAGGGAATCGCGCCAGGGCCGCCCGGTGGGGTGGCGATGGTCTGATTATGCGGGTAGTTGTATTGGCGGAAGTCGCCTTCCAACATCCAGGGCAGGTTGAAGAGATTGAACTCAGCAGCGCCGCGGACGGAGTAAGATGCGCCGCCATTGTTGCTGCCAACATTACCCGGGCTGAACTCGTTGTACACCTTCGGCGAAATGATGAAATCGCCGGCGATGAACTTGTCTTGATACGGTGCTGCAACCGGTGCCGGGGTCGGCGTCGGAGCAACGGTCGGTTCGGCGGTTGCCGGAGCCGGCGGCGGTGGCGGCGTTGCAGTTACGTAGCGAACGACGACCAGCTTCTTGTCGGGAACCCACTGGACGTAGGCGCCCATACCTTCAGAGATGACGCGAACCGGGACGACGACATGGCCCTGATAGATTTCGGGCGGAACGTCGAGCGGACGCGACTCACCGTTGATGACAACTTCCGGTTTGCCGACGGTTACTTTAACGTCGGAACCGGCTTTGCTGACATCCACGGTCTTGGTGCCGGCATTATAGGATACGGTGGCACCCATCTGTTCGAACATCGAACGCAACGGAATCAGGATCGTGCCGCCGCGAACGAGCGCAGCTAAAACGCGTCCCTGTTTGAGTTTGTCGGGTTTCGCATAGACGTGGTGGTCGTTGAATAGGATCGGGATTTGGCCGGACGGCGGTGCGCCGAAATTCATCGCAGGCATGCTGGACGAACTCGAAGCGGCCGGCATAGCCGAAGCTTCCGGCATGGCCGAAGCTTCCGGCATGGCCGAAGCTTCCGGCATCGCAGTTGCGTCTGGCGAAGCCTGAGCGATCGCGTTGGTTCTTATATTGCCATGCGATGCGGGATTCGACGGAGCGGCAACCGCGTTAAGCCCAAGGCCGGCTGCGAACAGCACGGTCAGGACTGCGGTGCTCAGTCGTGTCAATTGGAGCCTCCTAGCTGTGCAAGGTATTGGGGACTGAAATCGTCGTTTTGCCTCTTATGCGGTACACGTACCACATACGTAAATAAAGAAAATTCCGTTTCGGGTCACCCGACTTGCCGCCCTTAAAAGCGGCAATCAAGTCTGTTATTCCCAATCCGGCCTAAATAACACCTCTCGCCCGGGATGTTTTGGAATCCGCAAAATCCAGACGCCCCCGACTCCAATCTCGCATAGTGCAAGAGCGAATGCGGCCCGCGGCGCGGCCGGACCGCCGAACAGATGCAGCCGAGCCAGCACGAACGTGGTAAGCGCGGGAGCAGCGATCTGCGGCACAATCAGCGCCAAATTCCAGATTCCCATGGTTGTAGCAAGCAGTGATTTTGGGAGAATCGAACAGCCGAGCGCCCAATCGGCGGTCAAAAAAAGCCCCCAGGCCAAACCCGCAACTCCAGTCGCCCCAAACACCACAACCGCGGACGCGGTCAGAACCAGAGCCATCAGCGCTATCGCCAGAATCGCTGCGGCCCAGAGCGCAACCCACCGCTTATCTTTGCGGTCGGATGGCCGTCCGCCGAGGGCGGCGCCGAGCGCGCTGAGCATCGTAAAGAGCAGCAGCAAGATGCCGCTCAGTGATTTGATTCCGAGGTCCGTTTCGCTGACCGACGCGGCGACGTAAAAATAGAGATACCCTAATAGCGTATAAAACCCGGTATATATGAGCCCGCGCGAGATCAACAGATCCGCGAACGCTCGATCGATTCTCAGGGGCATACGTTCAATCGTACGAAGCGGCAAACTTCGCACATGCGAGATCGTGATAGCGCAACTCGTCAGCAAAGCGGCGGCGATCAGCTCGCCGGCCGCACGCACATTTAGAACGAACGCGGCAATCAGGGCACCGGACGCATTGCCGAGAGCCTGAAGTGCCGCCATCCACGAAGATGCCGCGCCGCTGCGTGCCGGCGGAACGTAGTCCGGAATCACTGCCTGGTACGGACCGGTCGCGACGTTCATTGCGAGCTGTAAGAGAAGAAATGCTATGACGAGCCCGGTAAAACTCTGCGCGGCATAAAACCAGACGATCGCGCCCGCCGCTACTGCGGCGCCCCCGGCATAGAACTCGATCCGATTGCTTCCGCGCGCACGACGTACGTCGGCTAGCGGTCCGACACCGATCTGAACGATTGCGGCTACGATCGCGCCGGCGGTTGCAATCAGACCGTAGGACGCCAGCGCATTCTTCCCGCCAAGATCAATGGTACGGGCTTGCAGCGAGATGCCCAGCATCGCACCCCAAACCAGTTGAATGCCGAACCAAAAGACTCCGAGGCGGGCCGGATTAGGATCGCGCGCAGGCATAACGATACTCGCTCACGTCATCCACGTCGTAGCACAGTTCGGGGGCGCAATCGCGTATGGCCGCGACCGGAAACCCAAGCCTACGCGAAGCGAGCTGCTCCAAATCGGCGATTCGCAGCGAATGGAGCGCGAATTTTACAAGCAGTCGCGGCCCAATGAGCAACGCCATTCGTAACAGGTTCTTACGAGCCTCAAAAAAACTTTGCGCTAGATTGTCTACCGCAATAGCACCGTGCGCGGGAAAAAGAAAGGCACTTCCGTTCGCAACCCGCTCCGCACCGATGTCGGTGATGTGGGGCGAAGAGTCCGGAAACATTTCCCGATAGGTGTCCGCACCCGCAACCGGCATGCCCAAGGTATCGGCCGGAACGCGATCGATAAATGCGCCGAGCGCGTCGCTGCTGATAAACGGGAGATCGCTGGAGAGCAAGAGCAGCCGCTCATCTTTCCAGGCGAAAAGCGCCGAGTGCAGATTGGCCGCTCCGCGGTTGCTCTCCGGAATCACTTTCTCCACCCGCGACCCGCAGGCCGCGCGCACTTCGTCTCCGCCGATCACTGCGATTCCGAGCGCACCTGTATTTCGTGCCGCATCTATCGCACGGTCCAGCATCGTGCGCGAGCCGACTCGCGCGAGTGCTTTAACCTCGGTCCCGATCGCTCGTGCAAACTCCCCGGATACCCGGCCGCCTGCCGTGATGCTTGCGTAGAATCCCATCCAGCCTACAAGCCCGGCAATCCGGGCTGTGCCGGCGTCTGGTAGGTGGATTGTGCGACGCAGTCGGCGCCCTCGCCGTAGCGCTCTTCCAGCAACGCCAGGAGCATCTCCGCGTTCCTAGCAGCCCCGCCGCGAGCGTGATTGTTAAAGAACGCGTAGGTTGTTTGGGTCTGCTCGTCGATCTCGGCAATCCGTGTGCCCCATGGTTCCAATTCTTCGGGCGCATAGGTGTACTCGTATCGGGTGACGTTATCGCCGGTCCACCACTGCGCGCGATTGCGTCCGTGCAGCCGCACGTAGCCGATCGACGAAGTCGCATCCGAACTTGGCAGCATTAGCGTTTCCAGCTGCGGCATATCGACGTTGCACCAGCCGATCCGCAACTCTCGCAGCAGGTCGAGGGTTCGGGGCGTCTGCCATTCATGATTGCGAAACTCCGCAACCAGCGGCACATCGTCAAACGCCGCACAAAGACGCGCCAGATATTGCTCGGTCTGCGAATTTGGTTTGAACCGGTTCGGAAACTGAAGTAAGGCGCCCCCGAATTTCCCCGCCTCGACCAGCGATTGCAGCGATGCGCGGAAAAGTCGCGCATCGTCGTGAACCCGGGCATAGCCATCGGGCGGATGGGTCAGTGTGCCGGGCACTTTGAAAGTGAACCGGAAGTTCTCCGGCGTCCGGGCGTGCATCGATCCGACCACCCGCTCGGAGAGCACGCCATAGTAGCTCGCATCGATCTCGACCGCTCGAAATTGCTGCGCATAGTATCCCAACATCTCGTTGGGCTTGATTTTGCCGGGATAGAACGCGCCGATCCAATCCTTGTACGCATACCCGCAAGTCCCGACATAAATCACGCAGCGTTTGGTCTGCGAGCAAGCCGCGGGCTTCGCCGGCTCATCGCTACTTCTTGACGGCGGTTTTCTTCTTGCTGCCGACGGTCTTCTTGGGACCTTTCCGCGTGCGGGCGTTGGTCTTGGTCCGCTGTCCGCGCACCGGCAGGCCGCGGCGATGACGGATGCCGCGATAGCAGCCGATGTCGGAGAGCCGCTTAATGTGCCCGAGCACTTCACGGCGTAGGTCGCCTTCGACTTTCACTTTTCCGTCGATCGCATCGCGAAGTTTCTTCTCATCTTCTTCGGTCATGTTCTTGACCCGAAGGTCCGGGCTGATGCCGGTTGCGGCCAGCAGCTTCTCGGCCGTCTTCGGCCCAATGCCGTAGATGTAGGTGAGCGCGACTTCGATGCGCTTTTCGCGCGGCAGATCGATTCCGGAAATACGAGCCATTAAATTACCCCTGTACCTGTTTGTGCTTCGGGTTGACGTCGCAAATTACGCGCACTTTACCCTCGCGGCGAATGATTTTGCATTTTTCGCAAATGCGCTTAACTGACGGTCTTACTTTCATGCGGCGATCTCTTCTTTTGGACGGAAGTGGGCGACGTCGGGATGCTCTCCGATATCGCGCAGGGTTAAAATCTTTGGACCGTCTGCGGTGACGGCGATGGTATGCTCGAAGTGCGCTGCGAGTTTACCATCTGCGGTGACGACTGTCCAGCCATCTTTGAGGGTGGTGACCTCGCGAGCCCCCTGGGTGATCATCGGTTCGACCGCCAAAACCAGCCCCGGACGCAGTTCCAGACCGGCACCGGCACTGCCGTAATTGGGTACCTGCGGCTCCTCATGCATGTTGGTTCCGACTCCGTGACCGACCAGCTCGCGTACCACGCCGTAGCCATTTTTCTCGGCGTGGGCCTGGACCGCGTGGCCGATATCGCCCAGCCGCTTCCCGGCGCGCATCTGGGCGATGCCGAGCATCAGAGACTCCTGGGTGATGTCCAGCAAACGCTGAGCGGCGGTCGAGATGTTGCCGATGCCGATTGTCACCGCCGTATCGCTCACGTAGTTTTCGAAGGTCGTGCCGATATCGATCGAGAGCAGATCGCCATCTTTCAATACATAGACGCCCGGGATTCCGTGTACGACCTCGGAGTTGACCGAAGCGCAGATCGAACCCGGAAAGCCGTTGTAGCCGATAAACGTCGGGACGCCGCCGTGTTCGCGAATGCCTTGCTCCGCCAGCTCATCGAGTTGCCCGGTCGTCATGCCCGGGCGCGCCGCGCGCATCAGATCACCGAGAACTTTGGCAGTAATTTTGCCGCCACGACGAATCGTGTCGATCTCGCGCGCCGATCTCAGGGTGATCACGCGTCGACCTCAGTGGAGATTTTTTCAAGAATTTCGTGGGTGACGGCGTCGACCGCCAACAGCCCGTTCACTTCGACCAGTTTGCCGGTATTGCGGTAGTATTCAATCAGCGGAGTGGTCTCTTCATCAAAAACGTCCAAGCGTTTTTGAACCGTTTCCGCCTTGTCGTCTTCGCGCTGCATCAGCGGGCCGCCGTCTTCATCATCGATGCCGGCGGTTTTCGGCGGATTCGTTAGAGTGTTGTAGGTGCGGCCGTTGCGTGGATTGCTCCAGCGGGCGCTCAGCCGGCGCACCAGCGTTTCGCGGTCGGCGTTAAAGAGCACCACCGCTCCGAGATCCAATCGCTTTCCTTTGAGTAAGGCATCGAAGGCTTCCGCTTGCGCAACCGTGCGCGGAAACCCATCCATGATAAACCCGCGACTTGGATCGAGTTCGCCTTCGATCATCTTGATGACCAGACCATCAGGTACGAGGTCTCCACGCTTCATAAACTCTTGGGCCTGCTCACCGAGTTCGGTCTGCTGCTTGCGATGTTCGCGCAGGATGTCGCCGGTCGAGATCTGGCGCGCACCGAAGCGTTGCTCGAGGACGCGCGCTTGCGTGCCCTTTCCAGCCCCCGGCGGCCCGAGTAGAATAAGCCGCATTATTTCTTGGTGAACCCGCGGTAATCGCGCATCGCGAGACGCGCTTCAATCTGGGTGATCGTATCCAGCGCCACGCCGACCACGATCAGCAGCGAGGTCGATCCCAGGTAGAACGTCGTGACCGAAAGACCGCGCTGCAGCATTCCCGGCAAGACCGCCAGCAATCCTAGATAGATCGCGGCTGCGGTCGTGATCCGCATCAGAATCCGATTGATGTATTCGACGGTCGGCTGGCCGGGACGAATACCGGGAATGAACGAGCCGCTCTTCTTTAGGTTATCGGCGATGTCACGCGTATTGACGACGATCGCGCTATAGAAGAACGTGAAGACCACCACCAGCACGAAATAAACCAAGTTGTACCAGAGGCTGTTGGGACTGAAATACAACGCCATAAAATTAGCTACGTTGGCCGCTGGACCGGTTGCACCGGGGTGTCCGCCAAACCACGAGAGCGCTTGCTGAGGCAGCAGCAAAATCGAGATTGCGAAGATGATCGAGATAACGCCGGCATTGTTCAGGCGCAGCGGGATGTATGTCGAACGGCCGGCAAACATTTTGCGCCCGACCGTTCTACGGGCTTGCTGGACGGGAATCCGCCGCTGACCCTGATACAAGAAGATGATCGACACGATGATGACCAGCGAGATCAGGAAGAAGATCACGATATTGAGGATGCTCTCGCCCCCTTTGCTGGTCTGCGAGAACGTCTGCGAGACGTACTGCGGGTAGCGCAGCACGATACCGATGAAGATGATCAGCGAGATTCCATTGCCGATGCCTTTGTCGCTGATTTGCTCGCCGAGCCACATCAGGAACATCGTGCCTGCAACCATCGCCATGATTGCGAACAGCAGATAGGCGACCGAATTATCGTAAAAGACGCCGTTGCTCTTCATCGCAATTGCCATGAAAGTGCCCTGGATGCCTGCTAAGATGATCGTGAGCCAGCGGGTGTACTGACTGATCTTTTTACGGCCTTCCTCGCCGCCTTTCTTAGCCATCTCTTCGAGCTGCGGCATGACGACGGTCATAAGCTGCATGATGATCGACGCGTTAATGTACGGTGTGATCCCCATGGCAATGACCGAAAGCTTTTGGAGCGCACCGCCCGAGAGGAAGCCTAGAAAGTTGAAGAACGTGCCGCCTTGCAAGACGCGCTGCCAAGCCGCTTCGTTAACGTTAGGCAGCTGGACGTGAATCATAAACACGAAGAGCGCGAAGGCGCCGAACACGAACAGAACGCGCTTGCGAATATCCGGAACCAGGAGCGCGGCGCGAAGATTATTGAGCAAGGTTACTCGCCTTCGATGGTAGCGCCGGCGGCCTTAAGCGCCTCTTTCGCGGTGCTGGAAAACAGCACATCGCGAAACCGCAGACCGCTCGGGAGCGCTTTACCGGCTTTGGAGCCGCCTAGAATCTTCACGCCGTCCCGCAGCGCTTTAATCTTGTTTGCAACCTTGAGCGTTTCGGGAGTCACCTCGACCGACGTGTCCCAATCTGCCAGATCGTGCAGATTGACGACCGCCATCAACTCGCGAAAGTGCCCGATATCGCGGGCTTTCTGCGAATAGCCGCGACGATGCGGAAGGCGACGCGCCCACGGAGTCTGTCCGCCTTCAAATGCCGGACCTTTGCCGCCGCCCGAGCGCACGGTTTGACCCTTGCCGCCTTCGCCGCCGGTCTTGACCATGCCCGAACCGTGGCCGCGGCCGACGCGGGTGCGCTTCGGCCATGAGCCCTTGCTCGGTTTGATCTCTCCAAGCGTCAGCCCAGCACTTGTTGGCGCAGGCAAACCCGCGCCGCTGTGCTTAGGTGCGGTTTTCTTGGGAGCGCTTTTCTTGGGAACGCTCTTTTTCTTGGGAACGCTCTTCTTTACAGCAACCTTCGCGCTGGTCTTTGCACTAGCTGATGTCTTGGTCGATTTCTTCTTCTCTGCCATGATGAACTTTCTTAAGCGTAGATTTCAGCGACGGTCTTGCCGCGAAGGGTCGCGACCTGTTCGACCGTGCGGAGCGAGCGCAATGCCTCGATCGTTGCGTAGACAACGTTGATCGGGTTACTGCTTCCGAGCGA
>JBDTCU010000073.1:0-2867 GCA_039923415.1 Vulcanimicrobiaceae bacterium | reverse complement strand
CCTGGCTGATCAAGCTCGTAATTGGCGGCATGGCCAAGGCACGCGCTTCAAGCGATCCGATCGCTTTTTCATCTGCACCCGGCATAACCTGTCCGATGATACCGCCTGCAGCTCGAATGCCATCGGGATTTGCAAGTACGCCGAGCCCAACGATCGACGGGATTTGCTGCGAACTGGCAAGATAGGAAGCGATGTCTTCGGCAATCTCGCCGGTCAGCAGCGGCACGATTCCGACATACGGCTGACCGATCTCATAAGACTTGGTGACCTGCAGCGAGCCTTTCCCTAAAGCCCCGGCGACATCAAATTTTCCGCGCCCGTTCAGTGGTATCTCGGCCTCGGGAACCTTTGCGTACCCGCGCACGCCGAGACTGTTTTCGCTATCGTACCAAGCATCCGCGACGATGCTGCGTAGGGGTCCATCGCCCGAAATCTGCAGTGAAATTCGTTCTCTGCCTTTGAGGGCCGAGCCTAAAAGCGCCGCTCCCGTCATCAGACGGCCGACCGCCGCGCTGGCCGTCGGAGCCAGCGCGTGCCGGCTTTGAGCTTCGCGAACCAACTCGGTGGTGATTCCGGCAACGAGTGCAAAGCCGTCGTCCGGCGAGGACGCGCTGATGATCTGATCGGGCATATAGGGTTCTCGAACTTTCCGAGGGCGTAGGCATTTCCTCCCCGAAGTGCGCAAGATGCGTGTGACCGTTATTCATGGCCCGAACTTGAATTTGCTGGGCGAACGCGAGCCGCAGATTTACGGCCGCGCTACGCTAGCCGAGATAGACGGGCTCATCCAAGAGACCGCGCGTTTGCTGCATCTTACAGTCCAAATCGTCCAATTCAGCTCCGAGGGTGCGATTATAGAGGCGCTCCATTCGGCCGGTTCGGGCGCCGACGCGGTGGTCATCAACCCGGGCGCCTATACGCACTATTCGTACGCGATCGCCGACGCAATCGCCGCGGTTAGGATTCCGGTCGTGGAAGTCCATCTCTCCAATATCGCGGCTCGGGAAGCATATCGAAGGAGCAGCGTGGTGGCGCCCGTGTGCGCCGGGAGCATCGCTGGGTTCGGCACGCAATCGTACCTTTTGGCACTCCACGCCGCCGCGGCGTTAATCTCCTCCAAATCGGCGGAAACCCCCATTCCTTAAGGTTTTCCCGTCATTCCAGAAGGAGCGGGCTACGCGCTTGCGTATACCCCTTTCGAGGCGGCCAGGACGTGTAACACATTTTATAATGAGTGCCGCTAAGGAGATTTCATTTGACAAAAGCCGATCTAATCGATTCCGTAGCCGCCGAAGCCGAATTGTCGAAGCGACAAGCCGGCGAGATCGTAGATTTAGTACTCGACGAAATCAAGACGGCACTGCAAAAAGGCGACCGAGTCGCGCTGACCCCATTTGGGAGCTTTGTCGTTCGGCACCGTAAGGCGCGCGACGGACGCAATCCTAAAACGGGCGCAAAGATCAAAATCGCTGCGCGTAAGGTGCCGGCTTTCGTTGCCGGCAAGGGACTTAAAGAGGCCGTGAGCGGCATCAAGGCCGGCGCCAAAAAATCCGCCGCAAAGAAGCCGGCTGCAAAAAAGACCGCCGCTAAGAAAACTACGGCGAAAAAGAGCGCACGCAAGCGCTAAGCATTGGTCCCATCGACCCTAGCGAGATTCCGCAAGCTGTAGAGATATTTCAGCTTGCATTTGCGGACGAGCATGAGTCGCGATACCGCGAACGTGCTCGTCCGACTGCTTTAATCGACGTTTGGGGCTTTCTTCAAGGGTGCGAGCCCTGCGGTTTCCTAGCGGCACGGATGGGCGGCAAACTTGTCGGCTATGCGATCTTCGTTCGCAGCTTAGGCGCGATTCAGCGTCAAGCGCTGCTCACGGGCGCTGCACTCCGCTGGTCCTGGAGCGCGATTCGAAGTGGCGACTTCCATTTCGGCACGCTATGGCGAATCGTGCAGAACAAGACGTTGTTTGTTTTTCAGGGGCGCCGACATCGCACACATGGCGATGCGCAGCTCCTAAACGTTGCAGTTGATCCGGCCTGGCAAGGTCGCGGCATCGCGAGCGAACTGACCCTCGCGGGGCTGGCTGTCCTGCGGGGGATGCAGGTTCCCGAGATTCGGCTGGAAGTCCGAGGCTGGAATGCTGCGGCGATTCGGGTGTACGAACGGACCGGCTGGCGTGAGGTTGGCCGGACGCGCGATCTGGAAGGGGAATGGATTGTGATGGTCGCTAATCCATAGACTCTGGATTCACTGAAGCGAACTCGGGTATTCGCCAGAAGTGAATCCCATCGGGCAGTGGCGCAGCTTGGTAGCGCACTAGTCTGGGGGACTAGGGGTCGCAGGTTCAAATCCTGTCTGCCCGAGGTGAAGAAAAATACCGCCAAATGCAAGTTTGGCGGTATTTTTCTATGTCTGCGCGCGTACTCCGCTATCGTCGTGGAAAGGCCGCGCAATTTACGCCCCGTAGCGCCGATCACCAAGCCCGTGGGTCATGCGACGGCTTGAAAATTCCAGGAAGTGGGGCGGAATATAGAGCCGGTTGCGCGAAGGTGAACGCGTGCTAACGCCACATTTTATTGCGAGCATTACGCTGCGGACGGCGGAACAGGGCGGCCGGAAATTGGGCGTAGACTTACACCACTATGGGCCCGATATGCGCTTCGCATTCGAACCTCGGTATTTGTTTGGCGCGCTATTCGAGTTTGATGCTGGCCGCATCGAGTGCGGTGAAACCAAGGAAGTCGAAATACAAATACGATCGGCGGCATCCATGGCTATGCAGCATGTCCAAGAGGGAACCCAATTTCTGCTGGTTGAGGGGCCGCGACCTATTGGTGACGGTGTAATTACTGGGGTTTACCGTAGGGATG
>JBDTCU010000072.1:0-3614 GCA_039923415.1 Vulcanimicrobiaceae bacterium | reverse complement strand
GAGCGGGACCGCCTTCGGCGTGATCGCCTCGGCATGCTCGTACGGTGCGGCCGCCGCCGGCCGCGGATTCTATCAAAAGGGCGCGGATCTGCGCGCGATCTTTGCATTCATGATTAGCTCGACAAATATGAATGTTGCAATCGTAATTTTGTTTTGGAGTTTGCTTGGCTGGAAATTCGCGTTTGCCGAATTCTTCGGCGGTCTGATCATCATCGCGATCGTAACGCTCGGCATCAGCCTGCTCTTCTCCAAAGCCGAACTTGCGCGTCTGCGCGCGCTGGCTCCCGCGCCGGCACCCGCTGCTGGTTCGCTCGTCTCAGAGTGTCCGCTCTGCGGCATGGCGGGCGAAACCGAGCACGGCGTTCAGATCGATGGCGTCACCTATTTGGCGTGCGGTCCCAATCACGAACACAAGCTGCGCGAACAGTTGCATCAGTCGTCCGCGGCAAACCCTCCGCGGCCCAGCCTTCTGGAGCCAGCAGTCTGGCGCACGATCTGGGAGACCGCCGGGGCGGATGTCGCGATGCTGCGCAATGAGCTGGTCATCGGCTACGTTATCGCCGGGTTCGCCGCGGCGCTGATCCCGTCGGCCTGGCTTGCCGGCATTTTGCAGGCCGTAGGGCACGTCCCGGTCTTCGGCTACCTGCTGCTGCTGGTCGTGGGCCTGCTGCTGGCGGTGCTCACCTTCGTCTGCTCGATGGGGAATGTTCCCGTGGCCCGGTACCTGGCGATGGCCGGGATTCCGCTGGGCGCGAACGTGGCCTTCATCTATGGTGATCTGCTGGTTCCTCCGCTGCTCTCGATCTATCGAAAGTCGTTTCCGCCCAAGGTCGCCTGGGTGTTCGTCGGTCTCTTTGCCTTGGGAGCCTTGGTCGCCGGCGCGCTCATGGATCTGGTCATTGGGCACGACTTCGGGGGCTTCGCGCTGGGATCCATGGGGCTGAACGACCGCTTTACCTTGATTTCAAACGCGGCCGGGATCCTGGTCTTGCTAGGTGTCTGGGCGGCGAGCCTAGCCGCTGGGAGAGGGAAAGCGCCCGCGGCCGAATTGTAAAAATTCTATAACCCGGAAAGGCGAAGCGGAAGGAGGAGCGCCGGAGGCGCTGAATAGGCCCCTCAAGACACGCGGTATATGTGGGCATCGCAGCGAGTCTCGGTTCAAAAAGACGTCGCCCACACCCGGTATGCGGGAAACTGCATACGCGACGACAGTGAGGGCTCGCCTACGGCGGGCCTTCCTGTTTTTCTAACGAAAAGCGCCCTTCGTGATTTTTAGAGAGACCCGCACGCGGTACGCCGCGTTTATTCTTGTCATCGCGCTTCTTGCCGCGCTGGTAGTCGCTTATGACCGGGTGCGAATCGAGCAGTCGACGCGACGCGTCGAAATCGCCATGGACTACAATGATTTCTTGGGCTTGGCGCGATCCTACAATTACAATCCGCAGGCTTTTCTTGTGGAGTTGCGCCGCGCCGGGCTAACGTCGCTTGCGCTTACGGAGGAGCTCGGCGGCACTATCCCCAGTTCGCGGAATGCGAACGTCATTTCGGGTGTCGGTGTGCTGGATGCAGCCCGGCTAGCGCCGCTCGCCGATCCAACGCTTGCCTCTCTGATGAAACGAAATCATGTGCGTATCGGCGATGTGTATCTGCTGGTCTACGACCGAGCGACCTTTCAGCGTTACGAGCGACAATTGCCGCTGCATTTTGGACGTGACGGTATTCGGGTGCTGCATTCCAGTGCGCCTTATCTGATTGCGATTCGCACGCAGCTCGACTACTTCAACAACGTCGCGCTCGGAATTCCGCAGAATCAAATCGATTTAGCCGAGAAACTGAAATTGCTGGTCGTGCCGCGTTTTCAAAACGACGAACGCGTGGACGGACCGCAGATTACCGCGATATTTGACGATCTTCATCTCGGAAACCGGATATCTACCGTGGTCTTCTTTGGGCTGCGCAATCAAGTGCTGGGGTTTCCCGATCATCTGACCGATACCGCGAGCCTTTTCAAGGCGCGCAAGCTGACGTTCGGATCGATCGAAACCTACGACCCAAGTCAAGTCCAGAAGGGCAACGACGCGTTTGCCGAATTGATTCCCGGGCAGACCGTCCGCGTGATGGCGATTGCCAAACCCGAACAAGATAAGTTGACGTTTGAAGAGATCGTCGCGCGGTACGAGTTGGGGGTGAACGAGCGCAACGTCCGGGTCATCTATCTGCGTCCGTTCTCGCATGAGTACGACGGGTTGTCGATTGAAAAGACCAACATCGACCTGGTTCGCCAAATCGCCGCCGGCATAACGGCGAAGGGTTTTCGGTTGGGCCGGGCCGCGCCGATTCCGCTCTATCGCGGAAACAATCGGGTGCTGGTCGGGCTCAGCGCGCTGGCCGTTCCATCGATATTCGTCCTATTGCTGGGGTTCTTCGGCTGGTACCGGCGTTCGTATGCGATTGTCGCTTACGCGGCCACGGTCGTGCTCTATCTGGCCGGCATTGGATCGCATCACGATCTGTTGGCGCGCTCGATGTTGGCACTGGTCGGCGCCTTGCTGTTCGCGACCGCCGCGTTCAGCGTGCTTTCCAGAGCATTTTTGGCAGTGCCCGAAGACTCTGCAGGAAAGCAGCTTGGAACGAGCTTGCTATGGACGCTGGCGGCGACCGGCGTTGCTCTTTTGGGCGCGCTAACGGTTGTCGGGCTGATGAGTTCGCCGCTGGTCATGGAGGAGATCGAGCGCTTTCGAGGCGTGAAGCTGGTGCTGGCGCTGCCGCCGCTCATTGCGCTGCTGCTCTATATCTTCACCGACCGCTTCGGCGGCAAAGTTCCGGATGCTCGCGGCGCGTTCGCGCAACCGGTTCGAATCTATCAGCTGTTACTCGGCATCGTGATCGTCGCCGCCGGCGCGCTGCTGCTCATGCGCAGCGGCAATCAGAGCGATATCGCACCTTCGGCGCTGGAACTCTCGCTGCGGCACGGTCTAACCGACGTGCTGAACGTGCGTCCTCGCCTCAAGGAGTTTCTGATCGGCTTTCCGCTGCTAATGCTGATGCCGGCGCTCTATCCGGCGCACCGTCGCGCGGCCGGCTGGCTGCTGGCACTCGGTATCGGTGTCGGAATCGGCGATATGATCGACACGTTATCGCATCTGCATACGCCGCTCTTGATTTCGGTGCTTCGGATCGTGAACGGCGCGGTCGTGGGCTGCATCATCGGCGCGATTGTGATTCTCATCTATCGCGCGGTCGCGCGCCGCATATCCGCCTAATGCGGTTTCTGCTCAGCGGATATTATGGGTTTGGAAATCTTGGCGATGAAGCGCTGGTCGAGGTGATCGTGTCACAGCTTCGCACGCGGCATCCACTCGCACAGATCGACGTCCTCTCGGAACAACCGGAGATAACAGCGCACGAACTGCGGGTGGAGGCGACCCCTCGGATGGATATGGGGCCGGTGCGTGAGGCGATCGCTCGCGCCGACGTGGTGATCTCCGGCGGCGGGGGGTTACTGCAAAACGCCACCAGTTTGAAGAGTCTGCTCTACTACGCCGGAATCATCCGGGCGGCAGTGCGCGCCAAACGGAAAGTCGTTATTTTTGCACAATCGATCGGTCCGCTGG
>JBDTCU010000071.1:0-3343 GCA_039923415.1 Vulcanimicrobiaceae bacterium | reverse complement strand
CTCGGTCGACTTGGGTTTGCTGAAGCATGAACTCGCTTACGATCGTCCGATACGGATCTCGCACAGTCCGCCATGGCAGATGCGAACGACCGTGTTCTTTATACCAGTACAACAGCGCGGTTTGAATCTTAGTCATGAGCGATTGGTGCAACGACACCATCGCGGATCGAGCGGATTCCATCACCGATTCGCCTGATGCCTTCGGTGATTTCATCGCGCGGCACCGCCGTAAGCGCCATTCGAAAGTTATGATCGCCGCCGGAATTTGCATAGAATGCCTCGCCGAACAAGAACGACGCCCCAAAGCGTTCGGCGGCATCCAGCAAAGGACGCGCGCGCAGCTCTCGCGGAGTGGTGACCCACAGATAGAATCCGCCGACTGCTTTCGAGGTTCGGATCGAACGCGGCCAATGATCGGCGATCGCCCGATCGGCGATCGCGCGACGTTCGTATAGCTCGGTGCGCAGGTGCGGGATGTGTTTGTCGTAATCGCGGCTCAAATAATCGCAGATCGCGGCTTGAGCGTATAAACTCGTCGCCATGTCTTGGGCCTGCTTGCGTAGGAGCAGACGATCGTGAATTCGGCGCGGCGCACGAAGCCAGCCGACCCGCAGCGACGGTGCAATCGTTTTGCTGAAGGTGCTCAGGTAAACGACATAGTCGGGCGCGTGCGCGACCAGCGGCGGCGAAGCCGAAATCGCCAGCTCGCCGTAGGGATCGTCTTCGATGATCGGAATCCCGGCTCGTTTGGCTAGGGTGATCAAGCGCTCTCGACGATCGGGATTCATCGTCGCATTGGTCGGGTTGTGCAGGGACGGCATGGTGTAAATGAAGCGCGGATGCCGGGTTCGGAGGATCGCCTCAACGTGATCGACTCGCATTCCGTCATCATCGACCGGAACCGAGATCGCACGCAGGCCGCAGATCTGAAAGACTTGGAGCGCGCCGGGATAGCTGGGTGCCTCGACGATGATCTCGTCGCCGGCCTCGGCCAAACTCTGCGCGACGATCATGATTCCTTGAGTCGAGCCGGTCAGCACGATAACATCTTGACTCTCGGTTTGGGCACCGCGCGCCGTCATCCGGCCGGCGATAGCCTCGCGCAGCGGCGCATAACCTTCGGAATCTCCGTATGAAAGGACCATGCGCGGATCCGCCGCTACTCGCTCGAAGGCTCGGGCCAGTTCCGGGAGCGGGGTCGGCTGATCCGGAGCTACTCCCTGAATGAACGAAATTCGGCCGGGCTCGTGCTTGGCAGCCAGCTCCCCGAGCACCATTGGAAACTCCCCGACGCGCCAGGGCGGCAATGTCACCCACCACGGCACCGCCGCCGAGCGCTCGGGCTGGCCGCCGCGGAGGGTCGGCACGACCCGAGAACCGGAGCCGACCTTCTGCTCGATCAATCCATCGGTGACTAGCTCCCGGTAGGCGTGGACGATCGTGCTCCGATTGACCTCCAGCCGCTCGGCGAGGGTGCGCTCAGGGGGAAGCCTGGTCGACTCGGGAAGCGTTCCTGTCAGGATCGATTCACGCAGCCCCTCGTAAATCTGGCGATACAGCGGAACGATCGAGTCGCGATCGAGTTTCGGTAAGATGCTTCCCCATCCAATTTTCGCCACTGCGCCACCGTTCGCGAAATTGGCTCGCAAAGGCCTCTCGGGGGCCCGCCCACGAAGCTATCTGCTCCAACAACTCTTTCCAATTTAAAGGGGCACTAGCTTGGCGGAACATCAGGTTGACGCAGTTATCATCGGCGCGGGTCCGGGCGGTTATCACGCAGCGATCCGGCTGGGACAACTCGGGAAAAAAGTTATCTGTGTCGATCGCGACGAGGTTGGCGGCGTCTGTCTTAATTGGGGCTGCATCCCAACCAAAGCGCTGCTTCACGTGGGCGAGGTCATTCGTCACATCAATCATGCCGACGCAATCGGAATCAAAGTTCCGCAAGCTCAAGTCGATCGCGAAGGTGTCGCGAAGTTCAAAAGCGAGGTCGTGAAATCAAACGTCGGCGGGGTGGCTACGTTGTTTAAGGCCAACGGCGTGCAATTTCTTTACGGCGAGGGCAGCTTCAAGAGCCCGACCGAGATTATCGTCAAAAAGAAGGACGGCAGCGGGAGCGATACCATCAAAGCCGGCAGCGTCGTGATCGCGACCGGCAGCGCGCCGGTCGATGTGAAAGCATGGCCGCACGACGGTGAATACATTATCAACTCGGATGACGCCGTACAGATGAAGCGCATCCCGAAAACGATGCTGATTATCGGCGGGGGTGTGATCGGACTCGAGTTCGCAACCGTTTATACTCGGATGGGCGCGAAGGTACTTGTGATCGAAGCAATGCCTCAGCTGCTCACCGGTACCGACTTGGAGATCAGCAAAACCCTCGGACGTATCTTGAAGAAGCAAGGCGTCGACATTATGCTCAACACCAAGGTCGGCGCGGTCAAACGCGACGGGAAATCGGTCAAAGTCACCTTCAACGGTGAAAGCACCGGAAACAAAGATGAAGCGCGCGACTTCGAAATGGTGCTAGTGGCGGTTGGACGTCGCCCAGTCACCGACGGTCTCAATCTTGAAGCCTCCGGTCTGAAAGTAAACGATAAGGGTTTCATCGATGTGGACGCGCAGCGCCGTACCAAAGTCGCCAACATTTTCGCAATCGGTGACATCACCGGCGCTCCGATGCTTGCCCACAAAGGGATGAAGGAAGGCGTCATTGCAGCCGAAGTTATCGGCGGCGATAAATCGGCCGCCTTCGATCCCGTAGCGATTCCGAACTGCGTCTACACGGATCCCGAAGTGGCGACGGTCGGCCTCTCCGAAGATGAAGCCAAGTCGGCCGGCTACAGCGTGCGGATCGGTAAGTTCCCGCTTGCGGCCAGCGGGCGTGCGCGCACCATGAACGAATCCGACGGGCTCATTAAACTGGTCGGCGACGCTAAGACCGACTTGCTGCTGGGCATGCATATCGTTGCCCCGCAAGCCGAATCGCTGATCGGGGAGGGTGTGATTGCGCTCGAAATGGGGGCCACCCTGGAAGACATCGGGCTTTCGATCCATCCGCATCCGACCCTCACGGAGGGCATCATGGATGCGGCTGAAGCCACGCATGGAAAAGCGATCCACATTATTAATCCGAAGCCGAAGCCGGCCGCTCCCGCGTTGGCGTGAGTACCGCGCGACTTCTCGACCTTGGGCTGCGCGGGTATCGAGAGGTTTGGGATTTGCAGCATGCGGTGCATCGGCGCGTAAGTGGCGGACTGGATCCCGATACCTGGATATTTGTAGAACATGCTCCGGTTGTTACGCTGGGGCGGCAAGCGAAGGAAGCAAACGTATTGCT
>JBDTCU010000070.1:0-4659 GCA_039923415.1 Vulcanimicrobiaceae bacterium | reverse complement strand
AGAAGCCCAGATTATCATGGACGCCGGTCAGCCGGCCCAAGTTACCATCGCGACAAACATGGCTGGCCGTGGGACCGACATCAAACTCGGCGAGGGTGTGGCCGCTCAAGGCGGCCTAGCGATTATCGGCACCGAGCGGCACGAGTCGCGCCGGATCGACAATCAGCTGCGCGGCCGCGCCGGCCGTCAGGGCGATCCCGGCACGACTCGGTTTTACGTGTCGCTGGAAGACGAAGTGATGCGGTTGTTCGGGGGCGAGCGCATGACCAATATCATGGATCGGGTAGGATTCACCGACGAGACTCCGATCGAGGCCGGCATCATCAGCAAGTCGCTGGAGCGCGCTCAGAGCAAGGTCGAGAATCACAACTACGAGATTCGCAAACATGTCCTTGAATACGACGACGTGATGAACAAACAGCGCGAGGTAATCTACGGCGAGCGGCGCGATATTCTGGAAGGCAAGTTTGATTCGCGCGAGTTTATGCTGCAAACGCTCGCCCAAAAAATCGACGACGCGGTCGATTCAAATGCGCCCGAAAACACGCATCCAAGCGAATGGGATCTGGCCGAGATTCTCAATGAAGTCGAACTGATCTTTCCGATCAAGCAGACCATCGCACTGGCCGATCTTGAAAAGCGCGACCGCGAAGAGATTCGACGATTGCTCAAAGATGCGGGCTTGCGAGCTTACGAAGCCAAAGAGCAAGAAATCACTCCCGAGATCATGCGGGTGGTGGAATCGCGCTATCTGATGCTGCCGATCATCGATCGGTTGTGGGTGGACCATCTCTATGTGATGGATGCGCTAAAGACCGGGATCGGCTTGCGCGGATACGGACAAAAAGACCCGCGGGTGGAGTACGAAAAAGAAGCCTACGAAATCTTCGAAGACCTCAAGGGGAATATCTCCGACGAAGCCGTTAAGGGCGTCTTCCGGGTCGTGATCGAGCATCAAGCACAACCCGGAATGCTTGGCGCCCACTCCCAATTTTCTCCCGATGCATTCGCTCCGATTCCGGACGGTTCGATGGCGCCGCAGCCGACTAGGATCGACGAACGCCAGGCCGAACAGCTGCTCGGCCCGATTCCGGGCAAACCGCGTCAGGTTCACACCAACCTCGGCGATGAAGAAATTGCGAAGCCGATTCGCAACGAAGCACCGAAGGTTGGTCGAAACGATTTGTGCCCGTGCGGCAGCGGGAAGAAATACAAAAAATGCCACGGAGCCGCCGCCTGACGGGCATTGGGAGCCTTGCGAGAGGCCATCGTGATTGATCTCGGGTCCATTCGTCGGTTGTTAGACTCTGAACGCCGAACAGTGGCGGAAGAAGGCCGAATAGTTGAAACCTTACCGCACATTTCACGGATGCGATCCTTCGATGGATCACACCACACAATCTCGTTTTCATCTTTATCGGATGCTACTGCGGATTCTGTTATTGCCGAGCAAGCTGCTCACTATCGGGCGTTGGGAATTGAAGTAGAGTGGAAGGTCTACCAGCATGACAACCCGCCGGAGCTGCTGGAACGCATCGAGCGGCATGGATTTGAAGCAGGCCCATGCGAGACTGTGCTGGTTCTGGATTTGCGCGACCGGTTGAATTGGATTGACGAAGCATCTGCTCAAGTTATTCGCGTTGAAAACACCCTTCAGGTTGAGCTCTTCAGGTCCGCTGCGGAAGAAATTTTTAAGAAGAACTACGAATTTACCGCAAGCGAGCTGCTCTCTGCCATAGAGAGCGGCTCGGCACGACACCGTGCGTATATGGTGATCGACGGCAATGCTGCTGTAAGTATCGGTCGACTGCACACTCATCCACAGAGCGTATTTGGAGGGCTGTACGGCGGAGGAACGCTCGAACAGTATCGCGGTCGCGGTTTCTATCGAGCAACCGTTGCGGCACGCGCGAAAGATGCCGTAAAGCTTGGTGCCCGCTACCTAATCGTCGATGCTCTTCCCACCAGCCGGCCGATCCTAGAAAACCTGGGATTTGTTCGCTTGACTACGACCTGGCCTTGCACATTGAAGTTGTGATTTGTGCGGCGACACTGGCGCTGCATTACGCGATTGCGATGGAGCGCGAAGCGCGGTGAGGTTTATAATGATGCCTTGGCCGTCACTGCTGGTATGTCCGACGCCACGGGGTCTGCCAGATGGGCGGCTGCTGCGGCGGTTGCGGTGGTGGTTGTGGTTGCTCTTGGGCGATCGTTTGATTGTAGAGGTCGCCGCCAAGATCGACATTTTGGGCGCTTGCGTTCACGTTTACTCCCTGCCCGTTTGACTGCAGCGTCGTGGAGATTTTGCCGCCGTTGCTGTTGTTATCGAGGACGGTGACTGAACCGTCTTGCGCACGGCTGACCGTCTCGCCGTTGCCGAAATCGACGGTCTGGCCGTCCTGCAGCGACATGCTCGTTCCGTTTTCCAGAATTGAAGCGTTACCGGCTTTATCTAAGCTCACCTGAAACGCGCCATTCTGCGTGCTGATCGTCGCGTTGCTATTGAACGTGATTCCATTTGGGTTGGGGGAGGTGGTCTGGGTTGAGACTTGATAGCCGCCGTCGAAGGAATCGGAATCGAGCAGATCGTCCTGCCGGTTCATATTATCGAAGTGCCCGTTGTCGGTTTGCCCGGTGCCGGTGGTGCCATTGAAAGCGAGATGCGGATCGCCGGTCGAACTTCCGGTTGCATTTTGATAGAATTGCTCGCCGCCGGTATTCTGACCGGAGCCGACTCCGTAGCTGCCGCCGAGCATCTGCATCAACTGCTGCAGCATTCCCATGATGCTGCTGATAGCCGTTTGGATCGCGCCCATGCCCATGAAGCCGAGCGGGTTAAATCCGGTTCCCGACTGACCGCTGATCGACGGCGGTTGTAAACGCGCGATGCTGTCGTTGGCGGTGCCCGGCATCTGGAAACCAGTACCGCTCAAGATTCCGCTCAGGAGTGCGTTGGGATTTTCAAGAATGCTTTGGCCGAGGGCACCCCCGGCGATAAGATCTAAAGGCCGTTCTTGCGGCAGTACCTGCATAGTTTTCCCCTCCGATGTTGTGAGTAGCGTTCACGCGCAGAGCTGCGAATGGAAAGGGGCTCCCGGCAATACGCAGAAACCCAACCGCCGTTATGAGCGACTCGCAGCTAACCAGCATTGCTCGCCTTGCCGACCGTCTCCAGACGCTCAAGGAGCGTCTTTGACTACCCCGGCAAATTGCGCTCGGCAACTGAGCTAGACCAGCGTTCGCGTACCGACAGCTTTTGGATTGAGCCCGAAGCGGCGCAACGCGTTATGAAAACGCTTGCCGACCTACGCACCGACATCGATCAGATGGATGCTATCACCGGATTGTTAGGCGAAGCCCGCGAGATGCTTGAGGTCTTTGCCGACGATGCCGG
This sequence comes from Vulcanimicrobiaceae bacterium, assembly GCA_039923415.1. GTDB lineage: Bacteria > Vulcanimicrobiota > Vulcanimicrobiia > Vulcanimicrobiales > Vulcanimicrobiaceae > JALYVT01. Next base: position 1,265 of record JBDTCU010000070.1, on the reverse strand, counting down.
CGCCGAAGTTGATGCAGGCATAGAACGAGCACAACTAGCCGTAGAGCGGCTTGAGATGGCAGCCAATTTCGACGGTGAATTCGATGGACACAATGCGATCGTCAGCGTCTTCGCCGGCGCGGGCGGGGTCGACGCATCCGATTGGACCCAGATGCTGACGCGCATGTATCTGCGCTGGGCCGAGAGCCAGGGCTTCAGCACCCAAATCGTCGAGGAGTCGCCGGCTGAAGAGGCTGGCCTAAAGTCGGTGACGTTTTTCATTCGCGGCCGGAATGTCTACGGAATGCTCGAGAGCGAGCGCGGGGTTCACCGGCTGGTGCGAATCTCGCCGTTTGACGCCGCCCATCGACGGCACACCTCGTTTGCCGCAGTCGACATCATTCCCGAGATCGCCGCCGATGAAAACGTCGATATCGAGATCAAGCCGGACGACATTCGCGTTGAAACCTTTAAGGCGGGCGGCGCCGGCGGCCAGTATGTCAACAAGACCGAGTCGGCTATTCGGATCATCCACATACCAACCAATACGATCGTCGCTTCGCAGCAAGAGCGCTCGCAAATGCAAAACCGGGAGGTCGCTATGAACATTCTGCGCGCCAGGTTGGTCCAGCGTGAGATCGAACTGCGCAACCAAAAACTCGCCGACCTGCGCGGTGAACGCAGCGCCAACGAGTGGGGATCGCAAATTCGCTCGTACGTACTCAATCCATATCAGCTCGTTAAGGACCATCGCACCAATGTGGAGACCGGGAATACCGATGCGGTGTTGAATGGTGAGATCGGCACGTTTATTTGGCCCTACCTGCAGCAGCGCCGGACACTGAGCCGCAGCTAATGGCCCAGGTTGACGTCGTGCTGGTCTCGTGGAACGATCGCGAAAATGTCGCGATCGCGCTCGATTCAGTCTTCGGGCTGAGTGAGGTGCGCGAGGAACCGGGCTTGGCAGAGGTAGTGATTTCGGACAACGGTTCGGCCGATGGAACGGTCGAGATGCTGCACCAGCGCTACGCTGACCGGGTTCGCATAATCGAGAATCGGACCAACCTCGGTTTCGGAGCTGGCGTGAATCGCGCGATACTGCAGACAACATCGCCGTATATCTTCCTGTTGAACCCGGATGCAACCGTGAATGACGGCTGCCTCACCGGACTCGTCGCATTTATGAAGCGTCACCCGCAATGCGCGATTGCCGGTCCGAAGATTTTTGGAGCCGACGGAAGAATCGCGGAGTCGTGTGGTGAGTTCGATACCTGGGCCGGTGCGTT
>JBDTCU010000069.1:0-5253 GCA_039923415.1 Vulcanimicrobiaceae bacterium | reverse complement strand
CGCATGCCGAGATACGCTTCTGATATTTTCAGTCCTTTGGCTCGCAATGCGTCTCGAGCGCTGGTGAGCGCAGTTACGTCGGTGTAGATTTCGGTCGGCTCACCGTACTCCAAGTCGATGACGCCGTCGATCAGAACGTCTTCGGTCAATTGGTCTTCAGAGCGATTTTGCGGATCGACGACGACGATTCCGCAAGCGTCGAACATCCAGCCGACGCTGCCCGTCTCACCCAGCGTTCCGCCGTTCTTCGTGAACGAGAAGCGCAGTTCACCGGCGGTCCGATTGCGGTTGTCGGTCGCAGCGTCGATGACGACCGCAACCCCGGCCGGGCCGTACCCTTCGTACCGGATCTCCTCAATCTCCTTGCCGCCCTCGGCGCCGGAGCCGCGCGCAATCGCCCGCTTGATGTTGTCTTGCGGGACGTTGTGTTCGCGAGCTTTTTCAACCGCCATCTTCAAGCGGTAATTAGCCTCAGGGTCAGGCGAGCCCGACTTGGCCGCCAGAATGATCTCTTTGCTCAGTTTGGTGAAGAGCGCGCCGCGCTGCGCGTCGACCTTGCCCTTCTTGAGCCGGATGTTGTGCCACTTCGAATGACCGGACATAGGGTTAGCCGATTCGCCTTCGGGGGCTTGGGGTCCTCAAATCCATGCGTTGCCCATCAAGTGGTGCCACATCCGCTGGTCCCACTGATTCCAGGGAAGCGGGCTGCCGGCAAGCACCGGATAGAAAAAGATGAACGCGATCGCAACTGCTCCGACATAACCGCCGACGGCAATTCCGCGCCACAGCCGCCCCTCGCGGTTATCCCCCCACCACGCCCACAGCCGCTGCAGCAAGATCGCATTACACAGGCAAATCAGCGGAATATTCACATAGAAGTGATAGGCGAATGCGATCCGCGGCGATCGCGCCCAGGGGAGCCACTGCAGCAGATACGCGAGAACGAGAAGCACGTACCCCTTATTTCGTTCTCTCCAACCCAGGTAACCGACCAGCGGAAGACTGATGAGACCGGGCCACAGGATCAGTGGGTTCGGAAGCGAGATGATCTCGCGAATGCAGCAAGCCTGCGGCATATTCGCTAGCGCCGCCGCTCTGAAATCGTGATAGTAATAGGCGATCGGGCGAAGGTCGAGCGGCCACTGCCACCACAGGGACGAGTACGGGTGGGTCGCGACCAGCGTCGAGTGATACACATACATGCCGACCTGGCGCGAAATCAGCGAACTGGGGTCGGTAATATCGTGGCTTGCGAATATCGCCGGGATCCAGACCAGCGCATAGACCGTCGCACTCAAGAACGCCAGGGTTCCCAGTGTTATGTCGAGCGGAAAGCCGAACGGGTTGCCCCATAACGCCGGCCGATGTCTGTGCGCGAGATGCTGCTGAATCCAGATGGTGAGAATCACCGCGATCGAAACGCCATACGCCATCACGCCGTACCACTTGCTGCTAACCAAACAGCCCAGCAGCAGCACAAAGACGACAAGCCACCATTTTGCCGCGCGACCGTCTTCCGACTCACCGGTATCGGCGACCATCCGGCCCGGCGTATAGATTGCGCTGCCGGCGGGAGAGCTGTAGTCGATCGTACCATCCGCGGTGTACTGAATGCGCAAGTCGCCATCGTCGCGCACGAGCGAGGGATTTTGGCGATTCACAACGCTTCCATCACTAAGATGCATCTCTAAGGCGCCGCCGCTTCGCAGAGCATACGAGCCTTCCGGATACGAGATAAAGTCCAGACCCGAGCGTGCCAGGCGGGGAACCACAATAAGCCGAGCGATCAGGTAGAACCCAAGCCAAAGATAGGCGCCGGCCGCGATCTGCGCCGCAGCGGTGTCGTGAATAAATCCAAAGTGCGCCACGGTCGCTGCCGCCCCAAGCGTTATGGCGACACCCGCCGCCAGCAGCTGCTTTCCGCGCTCACCGAGCGCGCTCCGAATCTGAACCTGCGAGGCAATCCAAAAGCGATAAAACGCATACAGCGTAGCGACCGAGAAAAAGACGACGAAGCCCTCGGGCGTTGCAATTCGGGACTGCACGAAGTGCATGCCGTCGAAGACCAGCAGCAAAGCGGCGATCGAAGCGAAGAGTGACGAGCGAGTAATCCGTTTGGCGAACAAGTACAGCACGACGACCACCAGCGCGCCGAATACCACATCCAGAAAACGCCAGCCGGTCGGATTGTCGCCGCGAGTCAAGCCGCCGAACAGCATGATCGAGAGTGTAACCAGCAGCTTGGTAAGCGGCGGATGAGTGCTCTCATAAATATGAACGTGTTTTAGATACTCCTCGCCGGCGCGCGCAAAGTAGATTTCATCGAATATCTTTTCGTTAGGAAGCCAATAATTCACGTAGGACAGGACGAACGAGAAGATTCCAATCACGCCGGCAAGCAGGTAGTCGAGCGGCCAGCGCATTCGTGTGAGCCCTTCGCGCGGGTCGAACCACTTGCGGCCTAACGGTATACGTACCGGCGGTGCGGCCGCCGTGCCCGCCTCCGGGACGGTTCCCAAAAACACGTACCCCAGATAAAAGAAACTCGCGAGGTTGAACAATGAGAGCGGCCGGGTGAGCAATGGCATCAAGTCACGTGCGTCGGTATTTGGAATCGATTGCTCGACAACGTGAATGTACTGCAGCGAATACATCAGGTCGGCAAAAAGCGTTGCCGAGAGCAGCACGGCGCACCAAAAGTAGCGGCGCCCCGCGAACAGCAGCGGTGTAAGAAATAGCAGGCCGTCGAACAGATACCTTTCGTGCATTCGAGTGGAGAGCAAATAAAACGCCAGCAATAGTAATGCCGCCGCCTCCAGCAACGCTCGCGGCGTTCGCGCGTGCAAATAGCGGACCAGGATCAGCGCGGTTGCGGCCGCTAGCAGCAATAGCCCCCAGACGTACTGCGGAAGCCGCAGGATCGTTTGCGAGTCGGGCTGCCAGAACGAAAACTTGATCGTCCACAGGTTGAACGCGTTGACCGAGTTGTATGGGTAGACGTTCTTGCCGTAGGTGTACTTATCGATCAGCCAGACGAACGAATCGACCGGATTGATTGTCGGATGAAACGGCAGCGTTACCAGCCACGCCAGCAGCAGCGCGGCCAGAATGCCGGCCGCGGTGGCTAACTTCGCCGATAGGCGAAGTCTGCTGCCGCGCGGGAGAAAGGCGAACGCAACAAAGAGCGGCAGCAAAATCGCGGCTTGCGGCTTAATGAGAATCGAGTACGCGAGCGCGAGCCATGCGAGTGTAATCAGCCAACTCAGGCGAGGCCTCGCGTCCTCGTCTTCGCTGCGCAGCAGGAGCCAGATCCCGAGCAGGGCCAAGCCGCCGGCGATCGAGTCAACCTGTCCCCAAGCCGCCGATATGTAGATAACCGCCGGATTGAGCGCGATCAGAGCCGCTCCAATGAGTGCCGTGCGAACGTCTGCGAAACGCAGGGCGATCGCATACACCAGTCCGGCATCAAACAGATCCATGAGAATCGCTGGCAGTTTGAGGAGCGCTTTTAAGATGAAGCCGGTCGGGTCGTGATATTGAAACGGGGCATAGAGATGACCGACAAACGCGAGCACGTAGAGATATCCCGGCGGATAATCGGCAAAGCGCGCGGGCGAGTAGAACTCCGAAAACGGGTGCGCAGCCAACTGCAGTGCCCAGCCTTCAAAGGCCGAGATATCGTTGTGAAACCCATCGTTGCCGATCAGCAGCAGCCGAAGAAATAGGCCGATGCCGAGAATTGCCCATAGGGAACGCGAGCGCGTCACCTGATCCAGCTGCCGATCCACATCCGGCCGAGCCAGGAATCGTACGGGATCGTAGAGCCCGCCAAGATTGGATAAAAGTAGACGAACGCGGCCGCTACAGCTGCGACGTACCCAAAAACCGCAATCCGCGACCAGGTACGCCACTCCGAATTGGCCGTTCCCCAAAGCCAAATGCGCTGCAGAACGACCGCACTGCACAGACAGATCAGCGGAATATCAACGTAAAAGTGGTAGGCGAACGCGATTCGCGGCGACCGTGCCCACGGAAGCCACTGCATCAAGTACGCGATAATCAGCAGGGCATAGCCCTTATTACGCTCCCGCCACGCAAGATACCCAACGATCGGCACGGTTATCAGTCCGGCCCACAAGATCAGCGGGTTGGGCAGCGAGAGAATGACGGCGGCGGTCGTTAGCGCATTGTGCGCCCCGTAGCCATAATGCGCGTAGTACAACACCGGGCGCAAATCGAGCGGCCACTGCCACCAAACCGACGCATACGGATGGGTCGCGACGAGATGCGCGTGATAATCGTACATGTTGATCTGGCGCTGCACCAGGTCGCTCAACGACTTGATTTCGAGATGACGGATAAACTGCGGAATCCAAACCGCCGCGTAGACAGTCAGGCTGATGAATGCAATCGCTACCAGGGTGATATCCAAGGGAAACCCAAATGGATTCCCCCAAATCGCGGCGCGACGCGGCAGGTTGCCGGCGTGCTGCTGCACCCAAATCGCAAGAATGATGAAGGTCGAGACGCCGAAACCCATCACCCCATACCACTTGCTGGCAACCAGACATCCCAAGAGCGCCACGAACGCGATCAGCCACCACTTGGCGGCGCGCCCGTCCTGCGACTCGCCGGTGTCGGCAATCAGATGCCCCGGCGTATAGGTCGCGCTGCCGGCCGGCGTCCCATACAGAATCGTTCCGTCGCGTCCATACCCGATCCGCAAACGATCGTCACTCAGCACCAGCGCGCCCTTTTCGGAGCGGCTGAGATCGCCGGCCGCGGGCGCCTTCCTGGCACTGTCGACGACTCCGCCGTCGGGCGCGTGGATTTCGATCTTCCCACCGGTTCGCAAAGCATACGCGCCCTCCGGGTATGAGATAAAGTCGACGCCTGAGGGGGCGATTCTCGGTACGATAATCAATCGCAAGACCAAATAGAGCCCCAGCCAGAAGTAGATCGCGGCGATCGCTTTGGCCAGTACTGTGTCGGTTTGGAATAGACCGAACGCGGCCGCGATCGATATCCCGAGCGCGACGATTGTACCGGCCAGGGTCAGTCGCAGGCCGGACGCGCCGAGTTTCGGACGCACCTGGACTTGCGATGCGATCCAGAACCGGTAGAACGCATACATTGCGGCAAGCGAAAAGAACACGACGAAGCCTTCCGGCGTCGAGATTCGCGACTGAACGAAATGCATGCCGTCGAAGGTCAGCAGCAGCGCGGCAATGGTCGCGAATAGCGAAGAGCGCG
>JBDTCU010000068.1:0-4907 GCA_039923415.1 Vulcanimicrobiaceae bacterium | reverse complement strand
CGCGACCCGTTTCACACGCTCGGCGCGGCCTCTCGTGGAACCGGCACGCGCTGGAGGATTTCCGCCAGAATGTCAGCCGCGCTGCGACCTTCGATCTCGGCCTGCGCCTGCAGAATCAGGCGATGCGGCAACACTAGCGGCGCAACCTCTTTGAGGTCGTCGGGCGTCGCGTACTCACGCCCGTCAATTGCAGCCGCTGCCTGGGCTGCGATGAGCAGCCAGAGCGCGGCGCGCGGGCTGGCACCGAGCGCAAGCTGGTCACTTCTGCGAGTTAAAGCAACAATGTCGTACAAGTACTGGCGAACTCCGGCCGAGACATGGACCGTGCGGATCTGCGCCTGGACTGCCAGCACTTGCGCAGCAGAGGTCACCGGTCCGATTCCGGTGAGTTCGAACGTGCGCGCATCAAAGCCGTCGGCAACACGCGCAAGCAGCGTCAATTCTTGCTGCTCTTTTGGATAACCGGCTTCGATCTTGACCATAAACCGATCGAGCTGAGCTTCAGGCAGCGGGTAGGTACCCTCGTATTCAATCGGATTCTGGGTCGCGCACACCATAAATGGCTTAGGCAGATCGATCGACACGCCATCGATCGTCACCCGGCCTTCTTCCATCGCTTCGAGCAGGGCAGATTGGGTCTTGGGCGGAGTCCGGTTGATTTCGTCAGCCAGAATCACATTGGCCAGAATCGGCCCGGGGCGCGTGCTGAACTGCGCCGTCTGCGGATTAAATACGGTCGTGCCGACAACATCGGCCGGCATCAAGTCGGGCGTAAATTGAATCCGGCGGAACTCGATACCGAGAAGTACCGCAAGCGCCCGTACAGCCAGCGTCTTCCCGGTGCCGGGAACGCCTTCGATCAGCACGTGGCCGCGCCCAAAAAGCGCGACCAGTAAGCCAAAGCGAGTGCGCTCACCGCCCACAATCACGCCCGCGAGTCCATCGCCGATTCGGGCGGCCAATTCTCGAGCCGAGGTCATCTTACTCCGAGTTCCTTTCGCAATTGCGCGCTTAGCCGGCCGGCGCGAAGCAGCTCCCGCTCAGTCGGCTGCGATACATTGCGCAGCCGCTCGAGTTCGATCAGCGGATCGCGCAGCGCGTCGCGCCCGATGCGCGCGAGCAGCACCGTAAACCCGGTGCGTTCAGAAAGTCCAAAGCGACGCCGGGCAACTCGAAGCGCTGCCTCGGCGCAATCGCTCAAGGCTTGCCGAGTCGCCCGCCCGCGTGCCAGCAGCGTGGCCATCGAGCTGATGTACGCCGAGGAGTCGCGTTCATCCGGTCGTGCGAGCGAAATCGCAGGCGCAAACCGCAGGTTGGCACCGATGAGCCCCAAGCCGATTGCAACTCCCAGCAGGTAGATTCCCCAATGCACCTGCTGCGGCAGCGCCTCCCAAAAGCTCGTGTCCCGTACATACCCGTGGATGCGTTCATCAAAGGCCACCGCACCGTTCGTGCCGGCGAGCAGATTGTAGGCAAACCGCGCATTGTCGCTCTGCGCCAGCGAACTGTTGCTAAAGATTGTTGGGTCGGTGATCGCGACCACCTGACCGCGCCCGAGCGGGAACTCAAGCGCCACAATACCCCGCGAAGTTGCGAGCAGAGGAATGGCTTTCGGCGCGGCCGCAAACGGAAAACTTCCATCGAACGCACCCCGGACCGTCCGCACGCGGTAGGTTTCGGGAATGGCGAAGATCGGCTGCGCTGTGTTCGAGCCGGGTGCTCTCTGCGTGCTTGGAAGACCGAGAACGGCGTCTCCCGGACCGCCGTACTCGGTGTCCAGAACAACGACCCGGCCGCCGGATCGAACCCACTGTTTGAGCGCGACCAGGTCGTTGCGGTCGATCGGCGCCGCCGCACTTGGCGAAGAAAGAATCAGCGTGCCGACCGAATGGTCGAGCAGTCCGACCGGACGCTCGAACCGATCGGCCAAGATGCGTTCGGCGCGGAGAAGCTCGTAGAGGGCACGGTATCCGTTACGCCCGGTATCGTAGCTTGAAAACGTCGATGACGGCTGAGTTTGAACGGTTGCGATTCGCGCGTACGTAAGCGCCAAAAACGCCAGCAGCGCGAGGCCACCGACGATCGATTCGGTCCCGACGCGCCGTTTAATGCAAAGGCTCCGGAATCTGCAAGTGGACGTACGCGTCGCGCGCCCGAAGCCAGTCATCCAGGTGCAGCGGACGCTCGGCGTACACGCCTGCGGTGAAGGTTTGCGCGATAATGTCGAACCCGGGCACGAGCGCCGCGCGCGCAGAACACAGGTCGCGCCGAAATTCGCCGACGGTGCGACCGGGGTCGGCGTCAGCGTACGGATCCATGACGCGCAGCGTCGCTAGAAAGAGTTTAGATATCGCATCGGCGTACGCTCCTCGCCGAGCGGCCTCGCAGCTTTGCCGATAGAGTTCGGCGCCGTCGGCCGGCGCCCGCAGCGCCTGCGACTGCGCCGGGCGGGCGGTCCCCCCGAATTGCACCAGCAAGAACAGGCGAACGCCGATGACCCCCACTAGGAGCGCACTGAGCACCAACAACAGATCTCCAAAAGCCACGCCGGCGCGCGTTGAAACGTGCACGCGGCTGAAGATGAGATTCCAAAAGCGGTCCCACTGGGCCGCTATCCAACTCCACAACCTATCCCACCACGTCTTGGGCGCAGTCTGCTGGGGTGCGAACGAGTATGTATGACGATCGTTTAGAATGCGTCCGGCTAACTCGTGCGGGTCTCGATCGGTGAGTACCGGCGCGTGCTGACGCTGCACGATGCGCGTTATTGTCGCGTCAAACGCCTTGGCTTGCCGGTTCGCGTGCAGCCAGCGGTGCTGCAACGGCGAGAGGCCAAGGGTGAACAGCACCAGCAGCGCAGCCGCGCCGCGTGCGGTCACGCCGGAACCGGGGCGTCGCTCGCGATCAGCTGCAGACTGGTCTGCATGTCGAGGCCCTCGCGGCGCACTCGAACGTCAAAATAGTACACTGCGATTAAAATGCCGATGAACGCGGATGAGATCAGGCTGATCAGACTCGAAAACAGCACGCTGAGGCCGGCCGTTTTGGTGGAGGAGAGCACCAGCAGCTCGATTCCCATAACGACCATGACGATCCCGAATTGAATCGCCAGCAGACACAACCCCACCACGGTCGCTTTCCCGATCTCGGGCCGGGCGAAAATCCTTGAGAACCCGGATCTGAAGGCCGCACCGAGCCCCAACTCCTCGATCACGAGTGCATTGAACGCAAAGAAGATCGCCAAGACGACCAGCATCAACGAGATCATCCAAGCCAGGAACAGTATTCCCGCAACGATGAAGACGATCACGCCCAAGAACGGCACCGCCAAGAACGTGAAGACTCCCAGCACGCCCATGAGTCCGAGGCTGATGACGGCGCCGAATACCCAACCGATGAACGTTCCGATCTCGAAGAGCGTCAATAACAACATCGATGGCCAGCGTCGCAGCACCGCGCTATAACAGGCCCGCCAGTCGACCGTCTTCCCGAAATACACTCGAGCGACCCCGAGCGCCACCGCAACGTTCGCAAACGGCGAGAGAAAGAGCGAAACCACGACACTCAAAACCGCCCATGGTGAAAACGGAGCGACCGGTGCTGCCGTCTTGCTCCCCGGCTTCGGCGGGTGTTCGATCTGCGCCACTATCTGGGTAAGCGATCCGCTTTGATGTTGCTGGGCAACCGATAGATACTGCGCCAGACTCAGCGGGATAAGCACCACCAGCAGGATCGCCGAAAACGCCAGGAAGTTTCGCACGTAGACCGTTATCGCGCGATCGAAGATTTCGCCTAATCCAAGCGGACGCAGTGGCGAGGCATCGGCGAATAAGCTCATTCGCCCGCGCTTTCTTGAGGATTCGGAAGGCTTCCTATCGTATTCTTGCGGGTATGCCGCTTCTTGGCCACATAGGTAACATCTGGCGCTATCCGATCAAGAGTCTCCGCGCCCAGCCTCTCGAATCGGCGCAGGTTCTGTCGGACGGCATCGCCGGCGATCGCGCCGGAGCGTTATACGTTACCGGCGGACACGCTCGGCTCGGCAAAACCTATCGCGGTAAAGAGAACAACCGACTCCACACGACCGATCGCGTCGATGCCGCACGCGCGTTTGCCGGAGGCATCGGCCTGGAGTATCGGGCCGACGCCGGCGAGCGCTACTTCGACGCTGCGCCGGTCTCGCTGCTTTTCGATACCTGGCTAGCACAGGGATCGGCGCTCGTCGGCTACGCATTAGATCCGCTTCGCTTTCGCCCCAATATCTTCGCGCTCGCGTGCGAAGAGGGCGTTCCGCTCGAATCGCCGCTCATCGGATCGGAGATGCAGATCGGTGAGGTTCGCTTGCGCGTTCGCGAAGGTATTGGGCGCTGCGTGACAACTACTTACGACATCCAAACCGGCGAATCTGACGAGAATGTGTTGTTTGCAGTCGCGAGGAATCGTGCCAACCTGATGGGCGTCTATTGCGATGTCGTTCGCACCGGCGAGATCTTCCGCGGCGATCCGATCGCTAGGTTGTAGCCAACCGGTTCTTTGGAGCGGCGGGTTGCGCGGCCGACTGCACGTCACGCACGATCGATTCGAGCGCGTCAATATACTCTAAAAACTGCTCGCGACCGCGACTGGTGATTGAAACGGTTGTCTGGGGACGTCCACGCCCGGTTTTGCGCGTCATGGAGACGATCCCAATCTCGGCCAGAGCGTGCAAGTGGCGGTTGAGGTTGCCGTCGGTGAGGTCGCATGCCTCTTGTAACGCAGTGAACGAAACGCCGCCTGCGCCGGCGATCAGTGCGCTGCAAATGGCCAGGCGCCCGCGTTCGTGGAAGACCCGATCGAGCGCGAGCACGGGGTTCATGCCCGCACCGTCCGATCTCGCGCGACAAAGACGCCGATGCCAATTTGCCCAA
>JBDTCU010000067.1:0-5508 GCA_039923415.1 Vulcanimicrobiaceae bacterium | reverse complement strand
GTGAGCGGGTTTACTCGCAACGCCTTCGTGCGCGCGCTCCTGCCCACCGGCCCCAAGCACGACGAAATCTATTGGTATATCACCCCGCCAGCGATAGGAACGAGCAATAGCAACCTCTGGCTTGTGGCGGATAATGTCTTCGAAAACCAGGGCAACAACATCGAAGCGCCGGCGTGTCTCATAAGCGACAATTGGCCGTGATCGATACAACGCTATCTAGCCTTAGTGCCTTGCGCGCGCGGCGGCAAAGGCGTACAATTGTCTGGACGGCGAGGCTCCAAGGTAGGAGGCTACAGGGGGTTCGAATCCCGCGTCTTCGCCAGTTTATGAACGGGGCGGTGCTTTGCGCCGCTCTGCTTTTCTGTTACGCCGATGCTTTCTAAGACTTCCGCCGCGAAAGCCGCGCGCGGCGAAGAAAATGCCGGTCGAGAGTTCATTGCGCAATCCGCGGGGCGCCCGCTCGAGCCCGCCGTGCGAACGGCGATGAATGGGCTGCTCTCCCACGATTTCAGCCGGGTCCGGGTCCACGCAGAATCCGACGCCGGGCGAGTCGCCGCCGCCCTCGACGCGCGCGCTTTCAGCATAGACGAGCACGTGGTCTTCGGCAGCGGCGAATATCGCCCGGAGACCGCCGAAGGGCGGTATGTCCTGGCGCATGAACTTCGCCACGTGGCGCAGGGTCCAAGCCGCCTAAACGCCGGCCTGTCTGCGCGCGGCAGCGCGTCAGAAGAAGACGCGCATGCTGCAGCCGCGGCCGTCGATTGCGGGGCGGCGGTTCCGCAACTGCCGACCGGTACCGCTCGGGCAGGCGTCGATCGAATTTCCCGCGGCGACGGGGATCCGATCCACCGCCCGGTGCTCGATGAGTATCGCTACGAACACAACCTGCCGTTCAGCGGAAAAGACGATGTCTCCGGCGAGCAAATGGGGCCGTCCGATGCCCAAATCAAGTACGGACCGCGCCAGCGCCTCGACTATGTGTTCATTATGGGTCAGGATCGGCCGAAGACGAACAACCCGTTTTACACCGTCGCGCTGCGCTATTTTCGGGCGCACGTTCCATCTGCGATTTTCGTCACGAACTTACGCACGCTGGCCGACGTCGTGCGCTATGTTGGTGCGCTCCAAGATCCGGCCGGCACGATTTATCTCGTCTCGCACGCCAATGAGGACGGCACGCTGAGCTTCGCCCTGAACGCCAGCGATACGGATGGGCGTACGGACGCAAACGAGTTGCGCGCGGCACTGCATCCGGCTAGCGGCGGCTCGTCGCTGCCCGCGGTGAAGGGGAAGATCGATGCACAGACGACCATTTCGATCAAAGGCTGCAATATCGGACAGAGCCAAGAGATGGTCGAGCTGATCGACGAAGCGTTCGGCGGCGCGGGAACCGTCGTCGCGCCGAAGTACGAACAGCGCTTCGCGGTCGACCCGGCGGCCGGAGAGGGTGAACGCCGCCGGATCGAGCGGAAAATTCGCGTGACGGCCGCGCACGATCCGCAAGCAGCCTCGACGCTGCGCGCATACGAAGGCCGCTCTATCGAGCGGGCCGCCACCGAAGAAGGGCTGAGCGGCCCAAACATTCAGCGGCCTGGAACGCGTTTTTTCACGCCCGCCGAAATACAGACGCATGTCAACGCGACATTCAACGAACTTCCCGCCGCCGAGCGGGCAGATATCGTCGTTCATCTTGCGCGAGCGCAGCGGGTCGATGCCGTGCGGCCGTTTCGTGAAAGGTTGCTGCTCCCCGAAGACCGGCGCGCCATCGCAGCGTTTCGCGCGCAGTTCCAGGAGGCAGGATTCACGCCGCGCCGGCTGACCTCCCACACTCGCAGTGCGTCGACGCCGACGGTTCACACCTACACGTTCGACAATGCTCAGGGAGCGACGGTTGACGTCACGGTGGAGGAACTGGATCCGACTGCCGTGATCGACCGAGGAAAAGCAGGGAGTTCGCGGCCCGACATCTTTGCGTGGACGATGGAGCGCAGCCGCAACGGCGATACGGTCGATTTCACCGCGGTCGGTCGCCGCGTGGTAGCGGAACTTCACCATCGAGTGCTCACCGATGCTTCGGGCCGCCCGTACGATCCGTCGACGAGCGATACGCGGTTCTTCGCTCACTCAACCTTTCAGCCGCCTCCGGCCAGTCCAACACCGTAGGCCAGCCTTGTCGGGCAGGAAGAATTGACTCTGAAAAATAGACGAGCGGCATGCGGTATTTACTTGCGGTCTGCCTCATGCTTGCCTTCTCGCGCACGGCCTTGGCACAAGAAGATGCCCCGCTCGAAACACGGCTTCGCGCGTTAGCGGCGACGCATCAGGGGAACGTCACGCTCTATGCCCTCGATGTTCGGACTAAAAAGACGGTTGCCATCAGCGCGGATTCGCCGGTACCGACAGCCTCGATCATTAAACTGACGGTGCTGTTCGAGGCACTCAAACAGATTCAGTCCGGCCGCGTACACTTCGATGACGAATTGACGCTATTGAAAAGTGACCAGGTTCCGGGGTCGGGTGTATTTACGCTGTTTGATACGCCCCAGACTCTCACATTGAAGGATGCATTAACGATGATGGTCGTGGTTAGCGACAATACGGCGACCAATTTGGTCATCGACCATCTCGGCCTTGCGAATATCGATCGGCGGATTCAGTGGATCGGATTGCGCAACACCTGGCTTTATAAAAAAGTTTTCATGCCGCCCATCGGCCGGGCGCCGACCGATCAGAAACGGTTCGGGTTGGGAAAAACCACGGCGCGCGAGATGGCCGCGGTGATGCGCCGATTTGCGACCTGTGATTTAAACGCACCGGGTTCTTCCGGCCAGCCGAATGAAAGCGACCGAACGCTCTGCGATGCGGCTCTGAGCATGTTGAAAAACCAGTCAGACCGCACCGGGATTCCGCGCTACCTCGGCGATCTGACCGTCGCCAATAAGACCGGCGCGCTGGACGACGTTCGGAATGATGTCGGCGTCGTCTACGCTCGCAACGGCCCGGTAATCATTGCCGAGTTTACCACCAACAACAAAGATCAAAGCTGGAGCGTCGATAATTCGGCCCAAGTGCTGATGGCTGCTCTAGCCAAAGCAATCATAGACCGCTGGCAATAACTGTCGGCAAGCCCCGATTTAACGCGGGTCGGCCGCCGCTCAAGAAGCCCGGTACGACGACGGCGAGCGGCCGGTGTTTCTTTTGAAAAATGCGGAGAAATGTGCGAGATCATCGAAGCCGACCGTTTCGGCGATTGACTGGATCGAGGCATCGCTTCTCGACAGGAGCAGTTTTGCGCGCTCTAGGCGCAACTCTAGTAAATAGGCGTAGGGCGATTTCCCGGTAGCTGCACGAAATTGCCGCACGAGCGTGAAAGGAGAGAGGCCCAGTTCGCCGGCTATATCGCAGACGCGCAGCCGCTCGAAAGCGTGCAACTCAATGAACCGCTTGGCGCGCTGCATCCGCACATCGATGCTCGAGGATTCAGGCCGCGAAACCGACATTCTCGATGCCTCATCGAAGAGCGCAAACAAGAGCGAATCGAAGTGATCGTCGGTGATCGATCCGACCGCACGCCGCAAAATCCCAGACGCTCCCGACGACGGCAGGATTTGCCTGGAGAAGAGTGGCCGATGGTCAGGGTCCAGTGCGCCCGATCGCAGCGCGGCGATGAGATTGCTGTCGGGGCTGGCGCTGAGGTGCCGGCAACTGTAGCCCGCTCCGGCGCAGCCGACGGTCATGAAGCCACTATCAATCTCCGTTTTTCCGAAAACGCCGTGGAATCGCCAGCGTCCGCGCGTTGTTACGACGATGTTATCAAACTGAAATTGCTTGTCCTCGGCTCGGTCCGGTGCGCGTTCGAAATCATGGTGGTATTCCAGAATTGCGGCGAACTGCGACGAGCGTATCGGCACGAGCGTGCCGCATCGAATATCAACCGGCCCGCTTGGGTCTTGATAGTGCATTGCTAAGATGACGCTCGACGGGCTTGATGGGTGACATTCATTCGACTGATTTGCAAACTCTTGCCTAATATCGAGCTAGTCCCATCGTATGTCCCATTTTTGTCAGTTATTGAAATGCTAGCGGAACGGTTCTAATGTTTCCACGTTAGGCCTAATCTGCACGTTTGACGAGTCCACGCGCGCCCAACGCTGAATCTAGTCGCACGCGGCGTAGACGAGATGTCCGCGCGCGCGATTCTTCTTAACAACAAAGACGAAAGGATTACTAAGCATGCACAAGCATACGCTTCGCAATCCGTTGCTAACACTACTTCTTATCTGCGCGCTTCTTTGCCAGGGAACATGGGCACTGGCAGGCACGACGGGCAGTTTGAATGGTACGTTAGTTGATTCGACTAACAGCTCACCGATTGCGAATGCAACTATTGCGGTTACATCGCCATCGCAGCAGGCGTCGACGATAACGGATGCATCCGGACACTTTAGCTTTATCTCGTTGGCGCCGGACACATACACCGTGTCCGCCTCGAAAGACGGCTACGAGCCTCAATCCCTCGCGGGCGTAACAGTCTTCGCAGATAATGCGCAAGCTATCGCGCTCAAAAGTTCAAAAAAACTCAAGAACATCGCCATCGTTTCCTCGCGTGCCCCGGGCGCGCTCGTGAAGCCCGGCACCACAAGCGATGTGTATTCAGTAAATGCCGCAACTCAGGAAACCGTACAATCACT
Organism: Vulcanimicrobiaceae bacterium; assembly: GCA_039923415.1. GTDB lineage: Bacteria > Vulcanimicrobiota > Vulcanimicrobiia > Vulcanimicrobiales > Vulcanimicrobiaceae > JALYVT01. Next base: position 817 of record JBDTCU010000067.1, on the reverse strand, counting down.
CGGCGGCGGTGGCAATTTGAATAGCGCGTTCTCCGCGCTAAATTCCGTTCCCGGCGTTCAAAGTTTTATCGGGAACATGGGCCAGGGTCAAGTTATCTACATCCGCGGCTCGCAGTACAACGAAATCGGCTACGAGTATGACGGCGTACCGATCAATCGCGCGTTCGATAACTACAACGCTACCTCACTCTCAAACCTCGGACAGCAAGAGCTGCAGGTTTACACGGGCGGCTCACCCGCGGGCGCGTCTTCGCCAACCGTCGGCGGTTTCATCAATCAGGTTATCAAGACCGGAACCTACCCGGGATTCGGCACGATAACAACAGGGATCGGCGCACCGACCTTCTACCATAACCTCAAACTTGAAGCCGGCGGCGCATCGCCGAACCGGCTCTTTTCTTGGTACGCCGCCGTGGGCGGTTACAATCAAGAAGCCCGGCTCCTAAACAATTCGGACTTTGGGAATGTTGACACAAGCGGCAACGGCCAAGACGGTTTCACCGGAACCCAAGGGATCGGAACCGTCGGTGCGTTTTCGAACTTTTACACCAACGGACCCTTTCCGACATGCGTTAACGGCATCGCGCCGGCCGGTTCACTGGTCTTGGAAAATAGCGGTAAAGCCGCGATTCCGGGATGTCTGAACTACAGTTCGTTTGCCTATAGCGCGCTGGGAAACATCGCCGATCGCGAAGGCGTGATGAACCTGCACTTCGGCTTGCCGCACAAACGGGACGGCGGTCGCGACGACGTTCAACTGCTTTACAGCGGCTCAGGCTATCATACAACATTCAACGACAGCCTAAACGACCTGGGC
>JBDTCU010000066.1:0-4296 GCA_039923415.1 Vulcanimicrobiaceae bacterium | reverse complement strand
CGCCCGCCTCGCGGCGTGCCTAATCACGTACAGGCTGTAGGAAAGGCCTCCCAAACCCGCCATCTCGGCTGCAAGATTCGGGATGACCCGACCGGCTGTGAGTGTTACCTGCGTGGTTTGCAATGGTGCTCCCAAATTAAACTCATGGGTCAGCGCTTGCAACGGCAGACCGGCAGCCGCGATCGACTCGACCACCCGCGTGCCGATCGGCGAACCAACCTCGGTCGGCTCGTAACAGTAACAGTAGAAACCTTCGGCTTCATTATCTTCGTGAAGGTCGAGCGAGAGCACGAACTTGCGGTCCCGATTAGCGGTCATGATCGCTTTGGCTTCCGGCGTTTGGCCGCCGCGCGTGAAACTGCGGTTTACGTCATCACCTTCAGCATTTTCGCGCGTTCCGGCGCGATAGCCGGTCGGATTGTTGCACGGCCACAAACGATAGCTAAATAGCGGGTCCAACAATCCGTCTTCAACCAGCGAGAGCAGCGCCCAAGCCGCGGCCGGTTCGTCGCCATGCACGCCGGCGGCAATCGCAACCGTCGGCGCGGATGTACTGCCCACCTCCGCGCAGAGCAGTGTGCGGGGCGCGCCGATACACGCAACCTCGCGCACACTGATATCTCGCGAGCGCCGCAGCGCCTTCCAGCCGGCCTCAAGGTCGTCGTATGGTTGCACCCGAAGTGCCGTACCAAGTCGTTCAAACACGATCCTGTTTTTTCTTATCGCAATAGGGAGATTGCCCGCGGGATGAAGGTACAAATTGGCGTGATGGGCTCGGCCGGCGGATCGCCGAACGCGGCTGCGTCATCGCTACCGGCGCCTGCCCTGGACTGCCGCACGCGGCGGTGCTCAGCGCACATGAGTTCGGCGGCGTGAGTCTGGTATCTCGCCCGCTCTCTCCCCCGAAGAGCACGTCAACGTGTACGGCTCGCCCTTGCAGCCTTATACCGCGATGGTATTCACCGGCTCCGGGCTTATGGGCCGCGAGACCCATAACATTCACAGCTCCAGCTTCGTGCTGTTTATCGGCGGACGCAGCGGCACGCTCGGCGAGTTTTGTATCGCGTACAATGAAGGTAAAGTTGTCGGAGTGCTGACCGATTCGGGCGGCACGGCTGCAAACCTGCACCACGAAGCCGACTTTTTATGCAGTTCACGGCGACTCGGCCGCGGCCCAAGCCCTCTCGGTTATCGTCAAAGCCAAACTAGGTTGGGACGCACACGTGGCCTCCCGAGGATCGACAATCACACTCTAACTGAGGTCGTATTATGAAACGCTCGACTTTTCTTTCAAGTGGTACGGGGCTGTTGGCGGCCGGTGCGCTGTCGCGTATCGGCGACGCCCGATCCAAGGATGCCGGAGAAACAGTTTTCATGCACCTCGCAAGCGCACCGTATCCGCATAAAAGCCGGCATTACACCGACAATACCGTCGCGGTCTGCATTCCGCCGCACTATCGGCAGACGGATACGGTTGACTTTATCGTCCACTTTCACGGCTGGCATAATTGGGTCGCCCACCTCTTGCCCGAATACCGTCTGCCCCAACAGCTCGACGCCAGCGGCCTCAATGCGATCCTGATTGTGCCGCAGGGGCCATTGAATGCACCGGATTCGGGCTTCGGCAAACTCGAACTTGACGGTAATGGGTTTGCGGATTTCATCGGCGATGTTATCGCGCATCTGAACGCCTCCGGGAAGCTGCGCACGCAGACGATCGGCAACGTCGTCCTCACCGCCCATAGCGGCGGTTACGGCGGCGCCGGAGGTGTTTTAACGCGCGGCGGCTTGAACGAAAAGATCAGCGACGTCATCTTATTCGACTCCGCATACGGATACTACGATGCCTTCGCGAATTGGACGACGTCCGCACCGGAGCACCATCTACTCAGCGTTTTCACCGACGATACCTCTACCGGCAACACCGCGCTGATGGGCATGATCCAAGCGCCAACCCCGAATATCTACGTGCGCCTCGCTAAAGACATGACCCAAAACAATCTCGAAACCCGCGCCCCCACCTTCATCTTGACTACCGATGTCGCGCACGACGAACTGATGCAGCAATTCAGTTGGTTCAAACTCTTCCTGCGGAGTACCGCGCTCAAACCAAGGTAATGCACTCGCGACTTGTCATGCTGAGCAGACTTCGCTAACGCGAAGTCGTAGTCGAAGCACGAAGCCGACTCATTCGTGACCCCAATCGAGCAGTGTGGGCCATTGGGGTTTGGGGAAGCGCTCTTTGGATTTGATCGCATCGACGTATTTGCGTTTGCCGCTGCGGTTGCCCTTGCCTAAGAAGAGTCCGCCAACCAGGCGGTCTTCCCAGAAATAGAGCGCGCGATACCAGCCGGTTTCTCTATCGAACTTGCATGCAGTTTCGAGGTCTTTGCGAAGCTCGGGTGAGAGGCCGAATTGGGTGATCGTCTGGCCTTTGAAGAGCATGCTGGAGTATTCCGGAACATCGTGATAGGATTCGCTTCCGCCGATCATGTTGATTGCGGCAACTTTTCCGTGGGCGCCGGCCGAATTCCAGGTGCCCATCCGGTAGCGCATCTCCAGAGTGGGGTCGTAAAAGTCGGCAACGTCACCCCCCGCAAAGATGCCTTTCACGTTGGTTTCAAGATGATCGTCGCATAAGATGCCGTTCTTGCTGGTCTGCACGCCGCTGCCCTCGAGCACTTCGGTATTCATCGCCAAACCCAGACCGATCCCGACGCAGTCGGCGGCGATCTCGGAACCGTCACCAAGGACAACTTTCGAGATCGCGCCGTTATCGCGCACGAACTCGCGTACTTCTTGACCGTAGTGCAGATACACGCCGTCCTTGCGCGCAGCCGAATCGACAAACTCGCCGGCGACGTCATCCAACATTCGATGCAAGAAATGCGGGCCGCGAATAATCCAATGGGTCTCCACTTTGCGCGAGACGTAGGCTTCGGCCAGTTCGTAAGCAATAAACGAACCGCCGACCGCCACGGCTGTTTTGGCCGTTTCCAACTGCCGGGAGATGGCCAGCGTATCGTCCATGTACTGAAAATTAAAGGCATTCGCGGCGCCAAGATATCCGGGCGCGGGATGGCCGTTAGGGCGGCCGCCGGTTGCGACCAGCAGCGCATCGTATGGATAGGACAGGCCGTTCGCAATTACGATTCGCTCATCGGGAAGCACTCGCTCGACCCGGGTTCGCAGATGCAGGGTGATGCCGTGCTCTTCGTGCCAGGCCAGGCTGCGCATGATGACCTTCTGCTCGGTGACCTGTTTGCGCAGCAGCGGCGGCAGCGCAATCCGGTTATAGAGCGGATAGGCCTCGTCGGTAAAGAGCGTGATCGAGCAGGACGGGTCGTGCTTGCGAAGATGCTCGGCGGCGGTGGTTCCGGCAAAGCCGTTTCCAACGATCACATAGCGGCGCTGATCAGAGCTCACCAGGCCGCTTTCGCCACGTCGAGAAGCACTCCCGGGTGGAAGTTCGGCTCGTCCGGCTGTTGAGCTCGGTGATCCGCGTAACCGGCGATTACACGCTGGCGCGGCTGGAGTTCACGATACGCCATCCGAAGACGAAAGCGCCGCCGGTGATCGAGCGGCTGGCCGAGGCTTCCGAGGAGATATTGCGCGAACGATGGGAGAGCGTCGAAGCCCAGCTCGAGAAGGCGCTCGCGTATGCGAAACAGATGGAGCGCGACCGCAGTAGTGTACGCAAGGACCCGGCCTTCGGCTGGCTGCGCCGTACCCTCAAGGAACTCGATCAGTACGCGCGAGCCATTCGCTGGATCATGACCGTTATCGAAAGAGGCTGACGTGAGCAACGACTTTATACACCGCGCAATCGACGAGGCACGTAAACTTCAGAAGACGCTTAGCGACAACATTCCGCCCGGCGTCTCGGAGAGCGCGGAGCGAACTCGCGCGCAAGCCGAAGATGCCTTGGGCGAGTTGCAAGAGCATGCGAAACATGTCGCCCGCGATTTCCTCAGCAAGCTCGAACAAAAACCTTAGCGTTCGTCCTTCGTCAGAGCCGCCGCTTTAACCATGGAGTCCTAGGCCGACCATCATCATAAAGCCGACATCGAGTGCGCGTTCGTCAATGTCGTAACGCGCGTTATGTTGCGGGAAACTCGATTCCGCGCTGCCGCGCGAGCCGACAATGAAATATGCGCCCGGGCGCTCCTCGAGCATAAACGACATATCTTCGGCCCACATCACAATGTCGTGGGGATGGACAACGTTTTCGATACCCAGTTGCCGCTCGCCGATACCTCGCACGATCGCATTCATCTCCGGTGCGTTAACGGTTGG
>JBDTCU010000065.1:0-5813 GCA_039923415.1 Vulcanimicrobiaceae bacterium | reverse complement strand
CAAACACTTAGAAGAACTCGATCCGGGCACGCCGGTCTTCTGTCAGGAACAGCAAGTCGGCGAAGTCCGCGGAGTCTTTGGCATCGGTGAATCTCGCATGCCCGAATATCTGAGCGTCTATTGGAGCTCGAGCTCGACCGAGGTACTGCTCGCGACCGACGAGGTGCTGAGCATCCAGAGCAGCGGCGTGATTCTGCAGAGCTCTTACCAAGCCTACAGCGATCTGCCGCCGTTCGATCCGGCATCGCGTCCAACGATGAGGCGTCTGCGCTAGTGCCGATGAAATTTTCGATCGTCATTCCGACGTATAACGAAGCCGGCGGAATCGAGCGGCTGATTTGCGCCCTGGATACGGTGTTCAAACATAATGCGCTAGACGGCGAGATCATTATCGTAGACGATAATTCGCCGGACGGTACCGGGGCTATCGTCGATACACTCTCCGGACAGTATCCAGTTCGCTGTTTGCACCGCCCCGGTAAGATGGGTCTCTCCAGCGGGGTTATTGACGGCTGGAAATTTGCGCGCCCCGATTCGGTTGCTCTCGGTGCGATGGATGGCGATTTCAGCCACGACGTGAACGCGCTCCCGAAGATGGTGCATGCGCTCGAGATCGGCGGGTATGGCTTGGCGATCGGCAGTCGCTACGTCGCGGGGGGCGGGATCGAAAATTGGCCGCTCAAACGCAAGATCACCTCGCAGGTTGCAATCATGTTGGCGAAACCGCTGACGCCGGTCAAAGATATCACCAGCGGGTTCTTTCTAGTACGCCGGGAGGCGCTGGACGGCGTCGATCTCGACCCGATCGGTTTCAAGATCGGGCTCGAAGTCATCGCGAAGGGTCATTATGGCGCCGTGCTTGAGGTACCGTATGTCTTCACCGACCGAATCGCCGGCGAATCCAAACTCAACCAAAAAGAGATAGTGAACTATCTCAAGCAGCTCGGCAAGATTTACTCGCGGAAACTCCGCCCCAAGGGTGCTCGCTCGTAATGCCGATGCCCGAATGGCTGCGCTTGCGGCGCAGTAAGAGTAGCTCTAATGAAGATGCGGCGCTTTGGACCAAATGCCCTAAGTGCGGTGAAGTGCTGTATCGGCGCGATCTCGCCGCCAACCAGTCGGTCTGCTCTAAATGCGGTCATCATTTTCGGATGCATGCTCACGATCGGATCAGCATGATCGTCGACAACGACTTTGTCGAGATCGGCAACGACGTTCTGCCTCGCGATCCGCTCGGCTGGGTCGACAAAAAGAGTTATCCGGCAAAGCTAGTCGGCGATCGGGAGAAATCGCAACTGAGCGAAGCGGTGGTCTGCGGGTTCGGCAGAGTCGGGGGCTTTGAAGTTGGTCTCGGCGTGATGGACTTTAGTTTCCGCGGCGGCACGATGGGCACGGTGGTGGGCGAGCGGGTCGCGCTTCTGCTGGAGGAATCGACCCGGCGCAAGCTGCCGAGCATCATCTTTACCGCGAGCGGCGGCGCGCGGATGGAAGAAGGCATGATGGCGCTGATGCAGCTGGCCAAAGCAACGGGGGCGGTAAGCCGATTTATGGAAGCCGGCAACTTTTTCGTAACGGTGCTGACCGATCCGACGACCGGCGGCGTTTCGGCCTCATTTGCGTTTCAGTCTGATGTCATTATCGCCGAGTCCAAAGCGATGATCGGCTTTGCGGGGCGCCGCGTGATCGAGCAGACAATCCGCCAGAAGCTCCCCGACCAATTTCAAACCGCTGAGTTCTTGCTTGAAAAGGGACACATCGACGCGGTCGTCGAGCGGCACGAAGTAAAAGCAGCCCTTACGCGTTTGCTCGACTATGCCGCCGGCGGACGCCGTTACCTACAGGCGAGTGGACGACTGTGAACGTTATCGTCGAACGCGAGAAGGGTCTGCTGGAACTTGAGCGGCGCATCAACGAACTGCGCGCCCTCGGAAACGATTCGAACCACGCGATCGACTTATCTGCCGAAGTTAAAGCTCTAGAACAGAAATACGCGCAGATTCAGCGCGAGATATTCGGCTCGATGACCGCATGGCAGAAAGTCAACATGGCACGTCACCCGAATCGGCCCGTGTCCAGCGAGTATATCGCGCAGCTCGGGCAGTTCGATGAGCTGCACGGCGACCGTCACTTCCGTGACGACGCCGCAATTATCGGCGGATTTGCCAAATTGGGCGAGCGTGCGGTAATGGTAATCGGCCAGCAGCGCGGTCGAGACACCAAGGAAAATCTGCGCCGCAATTTCGGGATGGCCACCCCCGAGGGCTATCGCAAGGCCAAGCGACTAGCCCACTTAGCCTCGCGTTTGGGTCTGCCGCTGCTAACCTTCGTCGACACCAAGGGTGCGGATCCCGGAATCGGTTCCGAGGAGCGGTCGCAGTCCGAAGCGATTGCGGCGTGTTTGTATGAATTCACACTTGCCCAGGTGCCGATCGTTGCAGCGATTATCGGCGAGGGTGGTAGCGGTGGTGCGCTGGCGCTGGCGATTGCCGATCATGTGATCATGTTGGAACACAGCGTTTACTCGGTTGCTTCGCCGGAGGGCTGCGCTGCAATCTTGTGGGGTGATGCCTCAAAGGCGGAAGAAGCGGCGGCTCGATTGAAGTTAACGAGTGCAGACCTTGCGGGATTCGGGATCGTCGATGAAATTGTTCCCGAGCCGGTGGGTGGCGCGCATCGCGATTCGGCCGGACTCATCGCGCGGGTGCTGGGTTCGATCGAGGCCTCGTTGAATAAGCTTACGGCATTGCCGGCGGCGGAATTGGTTGAGGAGCGTTATCGGAAATATCGGCGGATAGGCGCATGGCAGAACGAGCGTCAGGAAGCGGTTCCCCTGAAAACGTGAAGCGCACGAAACGCTCCGCCGGAACTTTGCATCTGCTGAGCCGCCTGGCTATCGCCGGCTTCTCGATCATCGTCTTCACGCTGGTTGCAATTCAGTTTGGGCACATTATCAACGACAACGTTGCGATGGCGCGCTCGCTGCACGACGTTCAAGCCGATGTGCAGTCGCTTCAAGATCGAAAGCACGATCAAGAACGCGAACTTCGGCGTCTGGCCGATCCGGCCGGGGCCGTGCCCGAGATTCACGACCGTCTGCATCTGGTCCGCGCGAACGAGGCGATCATCTATTTCAAACGCCCACCGCGCCCGCTGGAGGTCACACCCTGAGCGAGCGCGTCCGCGGAACCGTTATTAACCTGCATGCCTTTGGGGCGATCGTGCGGTTGGAGAACGGTGAGCTGGCGAGTTCGCCGGTTGCCGATGTCAACGCGAATCGCGCGACGTACGAACGCGGTCTTAGTTCGAAAGGCGATCTGCCGTTTGATGCCCATCCGGGGTCGCGCCACAAAGTCTTGGTTCTGGCCAAGACGCGCGCCGATGAGCCGATCGATCCATCCTCAAAACCGCCGATACTCCACGATGACGTACTGGAAGACCAAATTGCCAACTACCTGAAAGAAACTGCGCAATGGGAGCAGGCCGACGTACCGCCCGCGCACGAGCGCCACTTCTTGCGTAAGAAGCGTCGTACCGAAGCCTTCGAAGCCCGACCGCTAAAAGAGAGATAGACACTGCCGAAGCGGCACAACTGGGCGGTCATCTCGATCGGAACCAATTCCACGCGGTATCTGCTCACCGACTTCTCGCACTCCACGCTCCAGGCTTCGATCGGCACCCGCATCGGCGAGGGTCTGCGTGAATCCGGGCGACTCGGCGACGTTCCGATGCGGCGCACGCTCGACGCGATCGGCGAGCATCTCAAAGCGATCGGCGGCCGGTGCGACCACCTCAATGTGATTGCGACAAGCGCGCTGCGCCGGGCAGATAATGCGGGTGAATTCATGGCGCAGGTTCGTGAATTGACCGGTGCGACGCTCCGGATTCTGAGTGGAGAGGAAGAGGCGCGCGCCGCTTTTAGAGGCGCCGTTGCAACTATCGGGCGCCGAGATGACCAGACGTTCGGCGTGCTCGATGTCGGCGGGGGCAGCACCGAGTACGCGGTCGGCGCCGGCGCGCACGCCGAGCACATTGTTTCCTGTGAGATCGGCGCGGTTCGTCTCACCGAGCGGTGTCTGGAGCTGGCCGGCGCTGCTGGTCCGATCGCTGAAGGCACGATTTCGCACGCACGTGAAGTAGTGCGCGCCTGCCTTGCACCGATCGCCCAGTTCGATCGGGTCGGCCGGCTGATCTTCGTGGGCGGCAGCGCTTCTACCACCGCGGCGCTCATTCAAGGCGGCTCGCGCCTGGATCTGTTTGAATTTTCTCGGGAAACGCTGGATCTGGCTTTGGGCCGCTTGCTCACGCTGCCCCTTGAGGAGCGCAAGCGTCTCCCGGGCATAAACCCCCAGCGGGCCGACATTTTGCCGGCGGGGATGCTGATACTCGATACCGTGTTCGAACTGACGGGGCAGTCCAGAGCGATGCTGAGCTTGAGGGACCTGCTCTATGGGTTCCTCTTACTGGAGCGCGAAAAGACGCGGCCGGCTCAAGCTCTTCCCAGGCAGCATCGCTAGGATCAGGGTACTTTAGGGTACGACCAGGAAGATTTTCCAGGAGAGTTGCTTTTGACCACGGACCACGGGGCGCCGCGCCCGAACGGGATCGCCAAATTTGCCGTTCACCGGCGGGTAACCGTCGCGATGATCGCTACGGCTATCATCGTGCTGGGGCTGTTTGCGCTGCCTCGTTTACCGATCTCACTGCTGCCGAGCTTTTCGCCGCCGGTTATCAGCGTCAGCGTCACCTATCCTAACGTTGCACCTCAGTCGATGGAGACGCTGGTCACGCGACCGATTGAAAACGCGGTCAGCCGAGTCGCCGGAATCGACAACATCGAGTCTACCAGTTCCGAGGGCTCGACGCGCGTGCGAGCGCAGTTTCACTATGGCGTGAACATCGACACGGCCGCAGTCGACGTGCAGGAGCAGGTCGATCGAATCCGCGGTCAGTTGCCAAACGACCCGACGCTGCAGCCGCCGCAAATCAATAAGTTCGATCCAAATTCGCTGCCGGTGGTTACTGCGTACGTTACCGACAGCTCGATGTCGATGCGCGATCTGAACGATCTCTACACCAATCACCTGGCAGACGAGTTTTCAGCGGTCAACGGGGTCGGTTCGGTAACGGTCAACGCAAGCCAGACTCGTGCAATCATGGTCGAGCCGGACGCCGGATTGCTGGCCGGGTACGGTCTAACCGCGGATCAAGTGGTAGCGCGCATCGGCCAGGAGAATGTTAACCTTCCAGCCGGCATCCTTCAGATCGCAAAAAACGAATATCAGATTCAAACGGATGCGCAGTACCAAAATGCGCAGCAAATCGCCGACACAGTCGTCGCGACCAAAAATGGAGCGCCGATCTTCGTACGCGACGTCGCGAAGGTCACGGATTCAATCCAAGAACAGCGCTCGTTCAACCGGCTCAATGGGAAGCCGGCGATTAGCCTCTCGATCACGGCGCAACCCGATGCTAACGTCGTTGGGGTGGCGGACGGCGTTTACAAGAAAATCGACGATATCAAGAAGCAATATCCATCGATGCAAATTGGGGTGATATTCGATCAGCGAGGATTTATTTTAGAGGCGATCAACGCGCTCGAGCACACTGCAGTCTATGGTGCAGTCCTCGCGGTGCTTGTGATTTTGCTATTCTTACACTCGTGGCGATCTACCCTAATCGTCGCGGTTTCGCTTCCGATTTCGGTCCTGGGTACGCTTTTTGCGGCCTACATACTCGGCTATTCGCTTAACACCATGACGTTGGGAGGCTTGGCCCTTGCGGTCGGCTTGATTGTCGACGACGCGATCGTCGTT
>JBDTCU010000064.1:0-11114 GCA_039923415.1 Vulcanimicrobiaceae bacterium | reverse complement strand
CAGCGAACTCGCCGAGACCGACAGCAAAGACGGATTGATCCACGAAAGCTTCTATCCAAACGGATACTGGCGCTTCACGAGAGCTGATTTCGGTTGGGCCAACGCGCTTTACGCCGAATTAATCTTTCGAAGCATCGCCGGTTTTTCGTCCACTCCATTCGCGCCGCATGGAACGGTCTTACCTTTTCAGCAACTCTCAAAGACTCCGCGGCTGGTCTCGCAGATCGTCCAGCTTGAAAACTCCGGTTATTTGGTTCGCGCGCTCGGCGAGCTGCTCTATGAAAATCGGGCTCCGCCGTAACACTAGGAGCCGTAGCGGCGGGCGCGTTCTCCGAAGCGGCGCAAGGCGTCGGCGAAATGCTCGGGCGTGAAATCCGGCCACATGACGGGCGTGGTTAGCAACTCGGTGTACGCTAATTGGTAGAGCAAGAAATTCGAGACCCTAAAGTCTCCACCGGTGCGAATGAGCAGGTCGGGGTCCGGTGTGTTCGGCGCGTACATCCGAGAGCGCAGCGTCTCTTCTTCAATCTGGTCGGCCGAAAGGCGGCCCGCGGCCACGTCGCCCACGATCGATCTTACCGCACGAAGAATCTCTGCGCGTCCGCTGTAGTTCAGCGCTAAGTTCAATGTCAAGCGTCGATTCTTCGCAGTCGAACGGACCAGATCGCGCACCCCGGCCCGTGCCGGAAACGCGAACGGCTCGATGTCGCCGATCACGCAGACGCGCACGCCTTGGCGTTGGAGTGCCGGTCCCTCGGAACGCGCGAAGGCCGCGCACAATTGCATGAGCAGCGAGATTTCGGTTTGATCGCGCTGCCAGTTTTCTGTTGAGAAACCATAAACCGTAAGAGTTTGGACGCCCTGATCGATCGCCGCGCTGACGGTCGACCGCAGGGACGCGACTCCGCGCCGATAGCCCTCGATCAAGGGGAGCCGCCGCTGCATCGCCCAACGCCGGTTGCCGTCCATTATCAGGGCCACATGGGAGGGAAGCGGGTCGGCAACCGGGGCATGCATCATGCATAACTTTGTAACACAAAGTTACCCGGCTGGCAAGCTGTCCCGAACGCCACGGATTCGGCGGAGCCGAATCGTGCAAGCGGGACGGGGGGCCTGGGTGGCCAACCACAGGCGATCTATGAATCAAGGGTATTACCGCTTTCCGACCATCAATGCGGATCGGGTCGTCTTCGTCTGTGAGGATGATCTGTGGTCAGTCCCACTGAGCGGAGGCCCCGCCTCCCGCCTGACCGTCAGTTTCGGCACTTGCTCGACCCCGCGTTTCTCGCCGGACGGCAACTCGATTGCCTTCATCTCGACCGATGAGGGTCATCCCGAGGTCTACCTGATGCCGGCTCAGGGCGGACGGCCAAAGCGGCTCACCTTCCTGGGCGGAACGCTTGCCTCGATGAGCGGTTGGAGTCCAGACGGCAATCGCATTTTCTTCGTTTCAAACTCGGCTTCGTGGTACGAGCGGGCCACCCAAGGCTATGCGATTGACGTCGACGGAACCGGCCTCCGCGCGCTCGGGCTGGGGCACATGAAATCGTTTTCGTTCGGCCCGGGCGGGACGATGGTCATCGGTCGAAACGAAACCGATCCGGCCCGCTGGAAGCGCTATCGCGGAGGCACCGCGGGCGAATTGTGGATCGACCGGCACGGTGAGGGAACCTTCGAGCGGATGCCGATCGACGGCGGAAACCCCGTTTGGCCGATGTGGGTCGGCGACCGTATCTTCTTCCTCGATGACCGCGATGGAATTGGCAACATCTATTCATGCACGACGCTCGGCACGGACCTTCGACGCGAAACGCACGAACCCGAATACTACGCCCGCTTTCCATCGACCGGCGGCAGCCGGATCGTCTACAGCACCGGCGGCACCATTTCGATGCTGGATACCCGAAGTGGCGAGGTGCGCCAGATCGAGATCGAAACTGCATCCGCCGCACCCCAGACCTGACGCCGGTTTCTCAGCGCAGAGGACGAGCTGGATCATTTCGCACCCTCACATGACGGTACCGGATTGGCGCTGATCGCGAGAGGTCAGCCGTTCACCTTGCCGTTTTGGGAAGAGGCCCCGGTCGCGCACGGTAGCGGCAGCGCGGTCCGTAATCGGCTGACGGAGTGGATGTCGGATGGGAAACGCTTCGCTTGCGTGACCGATCGCAACGGATTCGAACAGATCGCCATTCATCACGCCGACATCGGCAAGGAAGTGCAGCTTGTCACCACCGGCGATATCGGCCGCGTCGCAGAGTTAGCCTGTTCGCCCACGAACGATACGATCGCGTTTGCGAATCATCGCTACGAACTCGTTTTGATTGACGGAGACGGTAAGCAGCGAGTGGTCGATACATCAGTCGGCAATCGGATCGGCGATCTAGCTTTCTCGCCGGATGGCCGCTATCTGGCGTACGTGTGGTCGCCGAACAACGAACATACCGCGATCGTGCGCGTCGTAAAAGTGAAATCGGGGAACGTTCACGACGTTACGCCCGCCCTGCGTATCGATCACTCACCCGCCTGGGATCCCGAAGGGAAGTATCTTTTCTTCATTTCAACCCGGGATTTCAATCCGGTCTACGATGCGTTGCAGTTCGACTTGAGCTTTCCGCAAGCGCAGCGCCCGTTCGTGGTGACGTTGCGCGAAGATGTTCCGTCGCCATTCGTTCCAAAGGTGCGGCCGCTGCATCGCGATCACGATCATCACGATCACGACGAGAGCGACGATCGGAAGAAAGATAAGCCGGTTGATGTAGAGATCGATTTCGACGGTATCACCGGCCGGGTGCTGGGTTTTCCGGTAGACGAGGCGCAGTACGATCAAATTGTGGCCACCAAAGGGCGAGTCTACTTTACCAAGTTTGAGGTTCGCGGCATCAAACCGCAGGGCATTTCGTGGGATGAAGCGGATGAGACCGGCGTTTTGCTCGCATACGATTTCGAACAGCAGCGCTGCGCAACGGTGGCACAGGAAGTCAGTGAGATTCGGTTAGCCGGCGATCACCGCACCCTGATTTACCGCTCGCACGATCGTTTGCGGGTAATCGACACCAACAGCGACCTGCCCGAGGACGGCGATGATCAAAAGCCGGCGCCGGAAGCCGGGCGCAAAAGCGGCTGGATCGATTTAGATCGGGTCAGCATAGAGGTGGAGCCTCGCGATGAGTGGGCTCAAATGTATCGTGAAGCTTGGCGCTTGCAGACCGAACAATTCTGGGTCGAAGATATGTCGGACATCGATTGGGATCGGGTCTACGACCGCTACCGGGCGATCTTGCCGCGCGTTCGAACCCGCACAGAACTCTCCGATTTGATTTGGGAGATGCAAGGCGAACTCGGGACCTCGCACGCCTACGAATTCGGCGGCGATCATCGGGTGCCGCCGCAGTACCAGCGAGGTTTTCTGGGCGCCGAACTCGGCTATGACGAAGCCCACGATGGGTATCTCATCCGACGCATCTATCGCGGTGATTCGTGGAATCGCGAGATCGATTCACCGCTCGCCGAACCGGGCTTGAACCTGCACGAAGGCGACATCATCGTTGCGATCGGCGGCCGCAGGCTCTCGCGAACGAGTACTCCCGATCAGTTGCTGGTCAATCAATCGGACCGCGAAGTCGCGCTGACGATCGCCGCCCGCAAAGGCGGCGAGCGCCGCGTGCTGGTGAAGACCCTCGCGAGCGAAGCGCCGTTGCGCTATCGCGCTTGGGTGGAGACCAATCGCCGCTACGTGCACGAGCAGACCGGCGGAAAGATCGGCTACATTCATATCCCCGACATGGGTCCCTGGGGCTTTTCGGAGTTTCACCGGGGCTATCTCTCCGAATTCGAGCGCGACGGTCTGATCGTCGATGTGCGCTACAATCGGGGCGGTCACGTCTCGCCGCTTTTACTCGAAAAGCTGGCTCGAAAACGGGTTGGCTACGATGTCTCGCGTTACGGCAAGCCAACCCCATACCCGCCCGAATCAGTCGGCGGCGCTATGATCGCAATTACCGATCAGTTTGCGGGCTCGGACGGAGATATTTTCAGCCATTGCTTCAAACTGTACGGGTTGGGGCCGCTGGTCGGCAAGCGAACTTGGGGCGGCGTAATCGGGATCAATCCCACCCATCGACTGGTAGACGGCACGATTACGACTCAACCGGAGTATTCGTTCTGGTTCAAAGACGTCGGCTGGAAGGTTGAAAATCACGGTACCGATCCGGACTACGAGGTTGATATCGCACCCAACGAGTATCGCGACAGCCACGATCCCCAGATGGAAAAGGCGCTCGAACTCATCAAAGCCGCCACCGCAAATTACAAGCCGGAGTATCCCGACCTCGGCACCAAACCATCGCTGACCCTTCCGGGGCTAAACTAAAGTAAGAGAGGCTCGCAATCGCGAGCCTCTCTCCTATTCGGCGCAGGTTGGCTCGGCTTAAGGGTTCGCTCCGAAGTCCTTGGTAAATACGAAACGGACCGTTCGGGGTCCGAACGTGTTTGCTTGGGTCAGCCCGACGTTTCCGTTTGCAAGCGGTATCTGAATACCGGCATTTTGCAGCGGGAAAAGGGCGGAATTCGAATTGAAGATGTTATCAACCGAAACCTGAACCGAGGTTTGATTCGCAAGCGGATATCGGACGGTGGCGTTCGCGACAAAAAATGCCTTGACATACAGCGAGTTGTTGTTGCCGTAGTAGGTTTCACCGAACGATGCGTAGCCTTGATTGGGCATATTGTAGTGCAGTTCGGCGTAGCCTTGCGAATACGGAATATTTTGATTGCTTACGCCATTGGTGGAGTCTGCCTCGCCGCCGCCCGTATAATTGATGTTCGGAACGACCCCAAGGTTGGTGTTGCGAAGACTGCAGTTGGTCGGGTCGTTGCTGTAAAAGCACGGGCCAAGGTTGAACGGATAGGCCTTCTGCAGCGCTCCTTGCACCACATATCCCCAGCCGACCGGCGGATTGCGACGCAGCGAGAATTCGATCCCTTGATAACGCGCATTGTTGAGATTCGCATTAGCCGTCGCAAAGATCGGAACCGACGCGGGACCGCTGCCGATGGTGCAGTTATGCTTGGTCGTCGTGTCCGGGATACACGTGCCGCTTTGGAACGTCTGCGAAAGGTACTGGTTGAATAACGTACTGGTATAAAGATCGAGTGACGCGCTGGTTACGCCGTCTTTGAATCGGTAATCGCCGCCCAAATCGTAGCCCCACGCAGTCTCGGGCTTGATCGTGCCGGCATTGAGGGTCTGCGAAGCATTTTTGCACGATTTGGTACTGCCGCAGGTCGGCGGAGTCGACAGTTGACTCAGCAGATTGATGTACGGCGGTGCGATGGTCGAGCCGGTCGCAAAACGAACCGCTACCTGGTTGGTCGGCCGGAATTCGATGGACAGGCGCGGATCGAAGTGTCCGGTTGTCGATGTGTTGAAGACAAAACTCGGAGTGTCGCCATGGCAGTCTGCTCCAACTGCACACGCGATCGGATACGTGCTTCTGTAACTGTTGAAGTAGTTGGTTTCCGAAACCGTAACTTTCGGGCCCACATGGAATGTTCCGCGCAGTTGGCCGGTCGTGAAACGCTGACCGGATCCTTCGGGAATGCTGTAATTCGTAAAGCCGCCACCAAAGATCGTATTAGCGCGGGTCGTCGAATTTACCGTGTCGACCGAAGCCGAAAGCAGATTGTCGCGGCCGAGCGGGTGGCTATATTCCAGCGAAAATCCGTTCAGCTTGTCGATTTCGGTCTGATGGTAATACGGGCTATCCAGCTGCACGTTCACGTACTGACCGTTGTATGTATGCTCGCCCCCGTTGTCGTCAAAGCCCGTTCCAAAGAGCTGGAAGCTCTGAAATACCGGCGCGTTCGGGTCGGCCGGCCCTTGAACTCCCAGACGCGCGATCGACGCCGAATAGGCACGAGCGAGAATGCTGTCTTTGCCGAGCGTCGTTCGGATCTCGGCTTGAAAGATCGGCTCGTTATTGGTTTCGAGATTGCTCGGCAAGAAAAAGCTGGTGGTGAGCACGTTGCCCGCGTTCAGACTGCCGGTGTACGGCACCGGCGCGCTCGGGTCTGGCGCGAACAGAAAGTTGAGCTGCGAGCTGTTGTTGGCATTTTGATCGGCGCTGGTTTGGCTGCCGAGGTAACTGGCCGTCAACACGGTGGCATCGCTGAACTTATAGCGAAGCTTTACCAATTCGGCGTCGTTCCGGTAATCGGCGCTGATCGGTTGGCAGCACGCAACCAGCGTTCCGGTGTTAAACGGTAAACCGCCGTTTACAAACGTTCCCGGCGGGTAGGTTTGGTTGTCTTGAAATCCGATATGATACGCGTTGACCGGGTCCAACGGGTTTACCGTGAAGCCTGCCGCGTCCGATTTTGCTTGGTAGTTGTCGATTGCGCTGACCGCTGAATTGCGCGCGTAATCGAACACCCAACCGAGCTTCCCATTTGATGTGGTACCCGAGTAGCCGACGTTGGTGAAGTACCCGCCGTAGGTATCGGTACCGAAGGTCAGGGTGCCGGTCGGTTTGTAGGTTGGATCTTTGGTGCGGAAATTGATCGTACCGCCGATTGCGTAATTGACCTCGGGCGCATCGGCACCCGGCCCTTTCACAAGCTCGGTCGATCCGAACATGTAGCTGCTTAAGAACGTCGTGACATAGTCTCCGTACCGTCCGACCGAGATCGGGTGGCCGTCGATCAGCGAGGCGGTCTCAAACGAAAGCGCGCCGCGAATATTTGGGAAGGTAATCGCACCAGGAACTGCACCGTTTACTCCAGGCAGAGACGACACGACGCCCGGAATCTGATTGAGCACGTGCGCGACCTGCGGCTGCGCTTGGTCCTGAAATGTTTGCGAGGGGATCACGGCGACCGAAGCGGGAGTTGCGTTGAACGTTCCGCGCCCGGTCGAACGAACCGTCGCAATCGAGCGCAATGAACTGAATGTGAGCGCCTGCAGCGCGACGGTCAGATTCTGTGAGGAACCTGCGACCACTGCAAAGCTTGTTTCATTCTCTGCGTTGTATCCGGGCTTGGAAATCACGACCGAATAGAGGCCGGGCGTGATGTTCTCGATGTGGAACGCGCCTTTGGCATCGGTCGATGCAACGTAGGTTGCCGGCCCGCTCAGGTTCACGTTTGCGTTGGAGACTGGAGCGCCTGAAGTATCGGTGACTTTACCGGCAATAGAGCCTGTTGTAGCACTCTGCGCCACGATAACTTGTTGCTGCGGTGCAACCGTTGCCGCACGAACGGGTCCAACGGAAAACGCTGCAAGAGCAATCACGGACAGGATGCGAATGATTGTAACCACACATCCTCCTAAGATTGATAAGCTACCAGTCGTTTACAGAGCGCCGGCGGCATTATCCTTTGCAGAGTAGCCGCTCGAACGCTTCCCGTCCTTATGAACGTCTTATGGACAGCCAACGAGGCATATTGAAAACCGCTTGACAGGCCGCTCCGACTTTTGTATAACTGGAATACCAACGTGGTCCATCGGTTATGTAATAGCGGTCCAATTATGCGATCCAATATTCTGACGTACACATCCAATCTACGAGGGGAACAGATTCGTGAGCAATAATGGTGGGTCGGCCGGTCTGCAGCGAGCCTGGGAGTCAGAGTCGCGCTGGCAAGGTATCGAGCGGCGGTACAGCGCCGCAGACGTCGAGCGCTTGCGCGGATCGGTTCGGGTCGAGTACACCCTAGCCAGGCTGGGCGCCGAGCGTCTTTGGATGCTGCTAGGCGGGAATGCTCCGGTCGCCGCGCTGGGTACCTTGACCGGCAATCAGGCGGTTCAGGCCGTCAAGGCAGGTCTAGAGGCCATCTATCTGAGCGGTTGGCAGGTTGCCGCCGATGCGAATTTGGCCGGCCAGATGTATCCCGACCAGAGCCTCTATCCGGTGAACAGCGTTCCCACCGTGGTCAAGCGGATCAACAATGCATTCGCTCGCGCCGACCAGATTGCGCACATGGAAGGCGGCGACGGTACCTATTGGTTTGCGCCGATCGTCGCCGATGCCGAAGCCGGATTCGGCGGGGCACTCAACGTGTTCGAATTGATGAAATCAATGATCGAAGCCGGAGCGGCCGGCGTGCACTTTGAAGATCAGCTCGCGTCGGAGAAAAAATGCGGCCACATGGGCGGCAAAGTATTGATTCCAACCCAGAGCGCGGTCCGCCATCTCACCTCGGCTCGATTCGCAGCCGACGTGCTCGGTGTTTCGACGATCGTCATCGCGCGCACCGACGCAAACGGTGCCCACCTGATCACGAGTGATATCGATCCATACGACCGCCCATTTCTGACCGGCGAACGAACGCCGGAGGGGTTTTACCAGATGCGCGGCGGTCTCGATGCAGCAATCGCGCGCGGGCTCGCCTATGCACCATACGCCGACCTTCTTTGGTGCGAAACTTCCGAGCCGAATTTAGAGGAAGCCCAGCGTTTCGCCGATGCGATTCGCGCCAAATTTCCCGGGAAACTGCTGGCCTACAACTGTTCGCCCTCCTTCAATTGGAAGAAGAAGCTCGACGATCGGACGATCGAACAGTTTCGCGACCGGCTTGCGGGGATGGGATACCGCTTCCAATTCATTACGCTGGCCGGATTCCACGCCCTCAATCATGCGATGTTCGAATTGGCGCACGATTTCAAAGAGCGAGGCATGACGGCCTACGCTGAGTTTCAGCAAGCTGAATTTGCGAGCGAACCCAAAGGGTATACCGCGACCAGACATCAGCGCGAAGTCGGAACGGGCTACTTTGACGAGATCGCGCGGGTCGTCTCCGATGGAAAAGCCTCGACCACCGCGCTCACCGGTTCGACCGAAGAAGAGCAGTTCTCCAAACTCACGCCCGCCCGGGCAGTCGTCGCGTGATCTCGAATGCACCGCCGCGGGGTGTGAGCGATCCAGTCCGCACGCACTCCCTTCCGGCCGGGTTCCTGGACTTCTACCGTTCGTTCCACGAACATTTCGGCGAGGAGCGACAACGTTTGGTGCGCGCACGCGCGGATGTATTGGAACGGGCGCATCTTGGAACGCTGCCAACCTATCTGCCGCGGGACCGCGCAACTCCGACCGACTGGAAGATCGCGCTGCCGGATTGGTGCGTAGACCAGCGCAACCAGATGACCGGGCCCGCCGACGACGCCGAGCTGGTCGTCAAAATGCTCAACTCGGGCGCGCCCGGCGTGATGCTCGATCTCGAAGACTCGATGGCTGCGAGCTGGGAGCACGTGCTGTGCGGTCACGCAAACATCGTGTCGGCGCTTTACGGCGACCTGGCCTATCGCGACCGCAAACACAACGCGACGGTGGGCATCGCGCCAAGTTCGACCGTCATTTGGAATCGCGTGCGGGGGCTGCATATCTCGCAGCCCGGCGTGCTGCATGAAGAACTCACATCTGCGTCGCTCTTCGATGTCGCGCTGCTCGCATATCAGCTCGACTACGGCCGTTTAGCGCATCCACTGGCGATCTATATCCCAAAATCCGAGTCAGCCGATGAAGCCTTATGGTGGCGCGAACTTTTCGATGCGATCGTAAAAGCGAAGGGTTGGCGGCCGGGATCGATCCGCTGCATGGCGCTGGTCGAATCGCACCCGATCGCATTCGACCTCGAAGCGTTCATCTACAACTTGCGCGAGTATATCGTCGGGCTGAACCTCGGACGCTGGGATTACATGGCGAGCTTGATTCACTTTACGATGGCTGATCCGCAGTGGCTGCTGCCCGATCGCAATGCCATTCCGCTCGACGTTCCGTTCTTTCAAAATCTGCGCAGAATGATTCCGGAGGTTTGCCACAAACACGGGCTGCTGGCGATCGGCGGTATGACGGCGCTTTACCCGAGTCGCGAAGACCCCGTGCTCAACGCGCGCGCACTCGATGTGCTGGCGCACGACAAAAAAAACGAAGCTGATTGTCTGATGGATGGTGCCTGGACGGGGCATCCGGATCAAAACGCGATCGCCGTCGCGCAGTTCCCGGCTCCCAACCAGTTGCAGTCGCGTCCAGCGGCAAGCGACCCGCAGCCCGACCTGCGGCCGCTGCCCCTCGGAGTCGGCACGACTACTCTGGATGGAACGCGAGCCGCGGTTCGTACCGTGATTCGTTATCGCAACGGCGTGCTCGAGGGCCGCGGCGCGAGTCTGCTCGACGGCTACATGGAAGACCTCGCAACCGACCGCATCTACCGTCTCATGATCGCGCAGCGGATGCGCTGCCCCGGCGCCTACACTCCGGCTTCGCTGAATGCATTGTTTGATGAAGAACTCTCACGAATTCTCGCAGAATTACCCGTCGATGCGGGCTCCGACACCACCCGCCGCTACCGCCGAGCGCGGGTGATCAGTGAGGAACTGATTCTGAGCGGTCGCTTCGACCCGACTTAACCGAGAAGGGGAACTATTTCACTTTCATTTCGCCGACGACGGTGAACCCCAATTGATTAAGCAACGCCTTATCGGTTTTCACGTACTGGATAAACGCGGCAACGTTGGGGCGTGCGTGGCCGAGTGTGAACATGTGCTCGTACGACCAGAACGGATATTTTCCGGAGATGACATTCGCTTCGAGCGGGGCTACGCCGTCGATCGATAGCGCGGTAATTCCGCCCTTCTTCAAATATCCGGTCGAAACGTAGGAGATGGCGCCCGGAGTCTGCGCAACTGTGGTGACAACCGTACCGGAAGAATCTTGCGTAAGGCCGTTCTCGGTCGGTTCTTGACCGCCGGTTAATTTTCGCACAAAAACCGCGCGGGTTCCCGAACTGCGCGGGCGATTGACCACCGTGATCGCCTGGTCTTTACCGCCGATTTGCTTCCAATTCGTAGTGTTGCCGCTGAAGATACCGACGATCTGCTCTTCTGTAAGATTCTTCACACCGACGGAGGGATTGCTTATCAGCGCAAACGTGACTACTGCAACTTGATGATCCATCAGGCTTGGATTCTGAGGTGCCGGAATATCCGAGTCGCCGATGTCGACGCCCTTTTGGGCGGCCTGAGTGATCCCCACGCGCGAGCCGCCGCCCGAAACGCTGATCTTCACACTCGGATGTTCGGCTTGATAGTCAAGCGCCGCTTGCTTAACCAGCGGAAG
>JBDTCU010000063.1:0-7023 GCA_039923415.1 Vulcanimicrobiaceae bacterium | reverse complement strand
ATGCTGCAATCGATTCACCCTTTACGACGACGATCAATCGGTATCTGCGTGAAGACCTCAAATATACCACTTCGCTTATCTATCGCGCCAATATCTACGGCATCATCTATGGGAACGGCGGTCAGTGGGATTTCAAACATCTCGGCAACCCGACTACCAATGTGGTCCCGGATCTTTCAGAGGCCATGACCTACAACCCGAAGCTGAAAATCTTCTCGGCGAACGGCTACTACGATTTTGCGACGCCATATTTCGAGACAATCTATACCCTCAATCATCTGAGCATCGAGCCGGCATTGCGCAGCAACATCACCTACGGGTTTTACGAATCAGGACACATGATCTATTTGGAGCCGCAAGCAATCGCGCAACTCCACGACGACCTGGAACGCTGGTATGCGGCAACCCTCGGTGGCAACTCATGAAGCAGTACAGTTTGAAAACCATCGGTCTCTGCGCCGCACTCACGTTCTCACTCGCGGTACCCATCGCGCAGGCGGCAGCCAAGCACGCACCGGCTCCCAAGATGATTTTCCCCGATGCAGTTACCAATCATACTTTGAACCTGCGAGGTCAGGCGCTGCGCTACACGGCGCGCGCCGGAACGATCACGATCCGAAACGATCAAGAGCATCCCGAAGCAACCATGTTCTACACGGCCTACACGCTTGATGGCGCCGGCGCCCGCACTCGCCCGGTCACGTTTCTTTATAACGGCGGCCCGGGAAGCTCGACGATCTGGCTGCGGATGGGATCGTTTGGTCCCGTCCGGGTCGTGACCGCTAACGGGAAGATCACCGCCCCGGCACCCTACACCCTGGTCGACAATCAAGATAGCTTGCTCGATAAGACCGACATGGTGTTCATCGATATGGCGGCCAGCGGATTCGGACGGATCCTGCCCGGCGGCGATGCGAAGAAGATTTTCGGCAGCGACAACGACGTCGCAGCCTTCGCGCAATTTATCGAGCGCTACCTACTTGCCAATAACCGCTGGAACTCACCGAAGTTTCTGTTCGGAGAATCCTACGGCACGCCGCGTTCGGCGATGCTGGTCGACTATCTGCAGCGACATAATATCAGCATCAATGGAGTGGTGTTGCAATCCTCAATCCTGAACTATTCGCTCGCCTCCAGCGGCGTGTACGGCGGTGCCGACACTGATGATTGGCAGTACGTTTTCGCGCTTCCGACCGAAGCGGCCACCGCCTATTACTACAAGGCCGTTCCAGGCGCACCGCCGACTCTAGCCGCCTACATGCGCGAAGTCACTCGCTTCGCGACGACCGACTATCGAAAAGCGCTCGACCAAGGGAACCAGCTCACCTCGGCCAAGTACGATGCAATCGTTGCGAGAGTGCACCGCTATCTCGGTCTTTCCGAACAATACGTACGCAATTCAAATCTGCGCGTTCAGTCCGGACGCTACATCGCCGAGTTTCGGCGCGAGCAAGGCAAGACCGAAGGTGTGTACGACTCGCGCTACCAGCTTTATACGCTCGATCGCGCCGAGGAATACCCCAGCCTAGAAGCCACCGATGCGTCGATCGATTCAGCCTATTTCACCCTCGGCAATCAATATCTGCGCGAGGATTTAAAGTACACCACGCCGCTGCTCTATCAGGTTGGGGCGTACGGAGCAATCCAAGCCGCAGGCGGTTGGGATTTCAAACACAACGGCAGCGAACCGCTCGAGACCGCACCCGATCTCGCCGAAGCCATGACGTTTAACCCGAATCTGCGAATCTTCTCGGCAAACGGCTTCTACGATTCAGTCACGCCCTTTTCCGCGACCGTCTACAGCCTGCATCATCTCAATGTAATGCCGCAGCTGCAGGGTCACATCTCGTACGGTTTTTATCCCTCCGGTCATATGATCTATCTCAATCCGGACGCGCTAGCTGCGTTCCGCGGGGACCTGGAACGCTGGTACTCGCAAACGCTCCGCGTTCGCTGAGCGCGGCCTCCGCCGAGTCGCACGGGGCTGCGTGGTATACTGGGCGTGTATTATGGTGATGAAGCGAGCAACGCGTTGGTTCATAGTCTTGTTGGCGGTATCGTTGCCAATTGGAGTCCAAGCGGATCCGAACCCGTACGGAATTTTCGCCGCGGCGCGCGCGCATTGGGAGGATCAACGATATCCGAGAAACATCGATTATGCCGTGGTGGTCCGAGTCAACGACGGCGGGATTAAGACTAACCACTACGCCACTGACTACGACGCGCGCACGAACGTCGTCTACGTCGAACCGGTAAGTTCCGAAGAGCGCGCCCATCCGCACTACGTGCGCGGTGAGTTCAACTTCGGAGTTATGGGGCAACCGATCGGCAAGCCCGATCCACCGGCGGACTGGCTTGGAGTTCCAATTCTCGCGCCGAATTACAGCTTCGGCATCGCGCGTTATACGCCGCCTCAGCAACTTACCGATAAGCAACTGATCGCGATTATCCGGCGCGAGTACCCCAACCCAAGGCCGTCTCCAACCTCGACGCCGTCTTCGGGGCTTACGATCATCGGTGACGTTACCGCAGTTCATCAGCACTATGAGATGCGTTATCTTGGGACTGACCCGTATGCGGGCGGCACGGCCTATCACCTTGGATTGCGGCCGCTGGATGACCCGGGAAAATACCGCCTGCGCGAACTTTGGATCGATACCAAAACCGATGCCACGCTCAAGCTGGTCAGCGCCGGGAATTTCGTCGACGGTCCAGAGCCGGGCATCCAATGGACCGTCACATTTAAAGAGATCGATGGTGTCCAATACATCGACACCGAGACGGCTGATGCGCCGCTCAATTTTTACGGGCGCCACTTCGCACGCGCCACGATCTCATTCGAGCAGCTCACAGCGCCCGCGCACACCTCGCTGCTTCACCCGATCTTCGCACCGCAAGCTGCCGAAGCGCTTTTAGTCGAACCGGAGATTTAGCGGCGCCTAAAGGATTTCCGCCTAGCGCGTTATATCTATCCGGGTCGCCTGCGGGCAAGTGGCGGAACTGGCAGACGCGCTGGATTTAGGTTCCAGTGGGGCAACCCATCCGAGTTCGAGTCTCGGCTTGCTCAATATTCGTCTCGGCTTTTTGCGGAAGTAGCTCAGTGGTAGAGCATCGCCTTGCCAAGGCGAGGGTCGCGAGTTCGAATCTCGTCTTCCGCTCCAGCTTTACTCCCCCGATCCGATAACGGAGAACCCCTCTGACCACGTCGACTCTTACCAAGCTGGCCCCGACGCAGGTCGAGCTTGAGATCCCCATCTCCACGGCTGAGCTACAGGCGGCTGAAGAGCGCGCCTTCCGCAAGCTTGCCAAGAACGCCAAAGTCCCGGGCTTCCGCCCCGGTAAGATTCCGCGCAAAGTCTTTGAGCAAGCGTACGGCAGCGATTCGATCAGCAGCCAGGCGATGGAGGACCTCGTCCCTGAGGCCTACGGCCGCGCAATCCGCGAGCATTCGCTCGAACCAGTCGATCGGCCGAAAATGGAGCTGCTCCCTGAGGAATCGGGCAAACCTACCCGGATCAAGGCGATCGTCGACGTCCGGCCCCAGATCGAGCTGAAAGCCTACAAGGGTCTCAAGCTGACCAGCGATCCGGTCGCGATTAGCGGCGAGGACGTCGACCGGAGCCTCCAGGCACTAGCTCGCGACCGCGCCGCCCTGATACCGGTCGATCGGGCCGCCAAGCTCGGCGACGTCGTCCAACTCGACTATGAGGGTAAGATCGAGGGTACCGCATTCGAGGGCGGCACCGCACAGGGGCAAATGACGGAACTCTCCGACGAACGCTTCATTCCGGGTTTCGCCACCGGCATTGCCGGTATGACGATCGGTCAAACAAAAGAGGTCGAAGCGAAATTTCCGGACGACTATCAGAAAGAAGATTTGGCCGGGAAGACCGCGACGTTCACCGTCACCCTGCACGAAGTCAAAGAGCACGAACTTCCCAACATTGACGACGAGTTCGCTAAGAGCGTCTCTCAAAACCAGACGATAGACGAGCTGAAAGCCGATATTCGCAAGCGTTTGGAGTCCGTCGCGCAGGCCAAATCGCGTCGCGCGCTCGGAAACCAAATGATGGAACATCTTATTGCCGAGTACGACTTTGCGCTACCCGATGTGATGGTCGAGCGCGAGATCGAGTCGATGCTCTCCGATGCGGGGGGGCAGGCTTCCCGGATCGGCATGAACTTTGAGGACTACCTCAAGGCCGTCAACAAGACCGAAGATGATCTGCGCGCCGAATTTCGCGGCGATGCGCAGACCCGCGTCAGAGGCACCTTAGTGCTCGAAGCCATCGCCAAAGCCGAGAACATCAATGCCACCCCGGCCGATGTTGCGGCTGAGCTGCAGGGGTTGGCCGAGCAGTATGGACGACCGGTCGAGCAGATTCGGTCAGCGCTCGGAAACAACGTGCTTTCACTCATGGACGGGATCGTGCGCAGCAAGACCGTTGAGTATCTTCTCGAACAGGCGAGCATTGAAGGGGCAACCCAATCCGCTCCAGCGTAGTTACGGGTATGAGAGATTCTGATCGTTTGAGGAGAACACACGTATAATGGGTCATTTAGTTCCAATGGTCGTCGAGCAGAGCGCCCGCGGCGAACGCGCCTTCGACATCTACTCGAGACTGCTCAAGGATCGGATCATCTTCGTCGGCGGTCCGATCGACGATAATTTGGCGAATCTGGTTATCGCGCAGCTCCTCTTCCTGGAAAAAGAAGATCCCGATAAAGATATCGACATGTACATCAATAGCCCGGGCGGCAGCGTTACCGCGGGCCTGGCGATCTACGACACGATGCGCTTTATTAAGCCGCATGTGGCCACGATCTGTGCCGGGATGGCCGCCTCGATGGCCTCGATTTTGCTGACCGGGGGCGAGAACAGCAAACGGATGGCTTTGCCTCACGCCAAGATTCTGATCCACCAGCCGTGGGTCCAGCAGGTCGGCGGCCAGGCGACTGATATCGAGATTCACGCCCGCGACCTGATCGCGACCCGCCGGATGCTGGCTGGCATCTACGAGGAGACCACCAAGAAGCCGGTCGAGCAGATTCTCAAGGATATCGAGCGGGATTTCTACATGACCGCCCAAGAAGCTGCCGAATACGGTATTATAGACGTGATCATCCAAGACCGATCCACCCCTAGCCCGGCGTTGTAAGAGGTAGCCCCACACTCAACTATGTTCCGCTTCGGAGATGAAAAGGGTCAACTCAAGTGCAGTTTTTGCGGGAAGTCGCAGGAACAAGTACGCAAATTAATCGCCGGCCCGGGCGTCTATATTTGCGATGAGTGCATCGAACTTTGCAACGAAATCATCGAAGAGGAACTCTATAAGAACGTCGATGAGAACCTGCGGCTGCGCAATATTCCCAAGCCCAAAGAAATCAATCACATTCTCAATCAGTATGTGATCGGGCAAGATCGGGCCAAGAAGTCGCTAGCGGTTGCGGTTTACAATCATTATAAGCGCGTGAACATGGGCGGCAGCACCGACGAAGTCGAACTGCAGAAATCTAACATTTTGCTGGTCGGCCCAACCGGCTCTGGCAAGACGTATCTCGCTCAAACGCTCGCGAAGATTTTGGACGTGCCGCTGGCAATGGCGGATGCAACCTCGCTGACTGAAGCCGGCTATGTCGGTGAAGACGTAGAGAACATTCTGCTCAAGCTGATCCAAGCCGCCGACTACGATGTGAAGCGCGCCGAAAAAGGCATCGTCTACATCGACGAGATCGACAAGATCGCTCGTAAGAGCGAGAACCCCTCGATCACAAGAGACGTCTCCGGCGAAGGCGTGCAGCAGGCGCTTCTCAAAATTCTCGAAGGCACCACCGCCAACGTCCCGCCGCAGGGTGGGCGCAAGCATCCGCATCAAGAGTTCATCCAGATTGACACCACCAACGTGCTGTTTATCTGCGGCGGCGCCTTCGACGGCCTTGAACGCATTATCGAATCGCGAGTCGCCAGCAACGCGCTGGGTTTCCGCGCTACCCCTGAGGGGAAGAAAGACAAGTTCGTCGGCCGGATGCTTCAGCAGCTCATGCCGGAGGATCTGCTGAAGTTCGGCTTGATCCCCGAGTTCATCGGCCGGTTACCGATCGTCGTGACGCTGGATGCGCTCGATGAATTGGCACTGCGCCGCATCTTGGTCGAGCCGCGCAACGCGCTGGTACGTCAGTTCCAGAAGATCATGAGCATGGACGGCGTCGAACTCACCTTCACCAAAGAAGCTTTGATTGCGATCGCGATCAAAGCCCAAGGCCGCAAGACCGGTGCCCGCGGTCTGCGCTCGACCCTCGAAGAAGTGATGCTCGACGTAATGTACGATCTGCCGTCGTTGACCGGAGTGAAGAAGTGCATCGTCAACAAAGAAGTGATCGAAAAGAAGGAAGAACCGACCCTCATCTATGCCGAGCGCCAAAAGGACATGCCGGCTTAGGAGGATTGCGCTTCGCGCAATCTGTCGCGCTCGGCTTCGCCGATACGCACATCGTCAAACCACTCGCGCGCCTGGGCTAAGGTCATGTTCGTGCAGTACTCATTGACGAACGCAAGCAGTAACGCGCGCTGATCCGGCTCCTGGACTCCGTCAAACTCGATACCGGTAAGCATGTCTCCATGTACGCATGCGCACCTTATCTTTAGTTTATCGCAACCTTAAGCTTTGCGACTTCCAGCATCGAGGCCATCTGCGGAAGGTCGCCCGGATGCGATCCGCGGTAGAGCCACAAGATCGATCCGTCTCTAGCAACCAAAGCGGCACCCGGTAACTGGGCGCTGTTTTTGAGTTTCGTCACTCCCCAATTCTGTCGGAATCCTGCAGCCTTATTCTCGGCGCGTCGTCTTTTGAGCGCCGGGTCGCTGAACAGCTTGAACAAGTTGAAATCTTCTAGGTTCATTGCGCGATAGGTGAGTTTGTCGGGATCGGCGATGCAAAGGTCGGCGGTGCCGTGCTGCCCGCAAAACTGCGCCGCCTCTTCAGGCGTGCCGATCACCACAAATCGAACCGTAACGCCAAGGTC
>JBDTCU010000062.1:0-3942 GCA_039923415.1 Vulcanimicrobiaceae bacterium | reverse complement strand
CATCTTCGGTTAAAGTCGCCGCAATCGCTGCCATTCCAACCGGGCCGCCGCCGTACTGCTGGATGATCGTTCGTAAAAAGGCCCGGTCTAGCCTATCCAGCCCAAGCTCGTCTACGCCTTCGCGCTGCAGGGCTTCGTCGGCCACGGTCTTATTGATGTGTCCGTCGGCTCGCACCTCGGCAAAGTCTCGAACGCGGCGCAGCAGCCGGTTGGCGATTCGCGGCGTTCCGCGGCTGCGCGCAGCAATCGTGTGTGCACCTGCCGGGTCGATTGGAACATTCAGTACATCGGCAGAACGGGTGAGAATCCGCTCGAGCTCATCCACGCTGTAATAATCCAAATGGTGCATGATACCAAATCGTTCGCGCAGAGGAGCCGAGAGCATGCCGGCGCGAGTTGTCGCGCCGACCAGCGTGAAGCGTTTGAGCGGGAGTTTCAGCGTCTTTGCATACGCGCCGCGATCGACTACGAAATCGATCTGGTAATCTTCCATTGCCGGATAGAGAAACTCTTCGACCACTCTACCCAAACGATGGATCTCGTCGATGAACAGGATGTCGCCCTCGTCAAGTGCCGTCAGGATTCCAACCAGGTCCTTGGGTTTTTCGAGGGTCGGTCCACTGGTGGGGCGCAGCGCCCGACCCAAATCTTTAGCGATCAGCGCAGCCAGGGTCGTTTTGCCGAGTCCCGGGGGTCCGTAAAAGAGAATGTGGTCGAGCGGCTCATCGCGTTTGCGCGCGGCATCGATCGCAATCTTGAGATTTTCAACCACGGTCGTCTGACCGACATACTCATCAAACGAGCGGGGTCGCAGCGAGGCGCCGTAGACCTCGTCTTCCAGCGAAACCTGCGGATCGATAATCCGTTCGATGAGGTCATCATCGGGACCGAGCAATTTCTTGCGGGCATCGTCGCTCATGCTTTTGCGAGGGCCTTCTGACGATAGATCTCGGTCAGCAGTGTCTCGGCGTCGTCGATCTGCGGCGCACCTTCCAACGTTTTGCGGATCATCGCCTCGGCTTCGCTGCGCTTGTACTCCAGTTGCAGCAGCACCGAGAGCGCTTCGCCTGCGAAGTCGGGAATCGTGGGGGCGGCCTGCTCGGCTTCCTGAATCAATAGGAATTTGGTAACTTTCCCCTGCAGCTTGGCGACGATGTCGCGTGCCTTTTGCTGACCGATCCCGGGCAACGTCTTGAGAAAGAGATGGTCGCCTTGGTCGATTGCACAGGCAATCCGGGCCATCGGCTGGGAGAATGCGCGCGCGGCCGAGCGCGGACCGATGCTCGCGACGCTGATGAGCGCTTCGAAGAACTCTCGTTCGATGGCATTTGTAAAACCGTAGAACGTAAAGTGCCCGGTGTTGCCTTCTATATTCAAAACCGAATAGATCTCGAGCGAGAAATTGGCACCGATGGTTGTGGGAACTTTCTGGGCGACACACGGAGCCAAAATAATGTCGTACGCGAGACCGCCGGCATCGAGTGCAACCCGATCATCCAGCCGCTCGACAATCTTGCCGCGAATTCTAGAGAACATGTCGCAGCACCGCCGGCAGGCGCTCCTCGTGATCGCGAATATTCAGAAAGGCGAGCGCCAGCGCGAGCGCATCCGAGACGTCGTTCGGTTGTGGTGATGTGCGAAGCCGCAACAGTTCGACGACCATCTGATTGACTTGTTCTTTACGTGCACCGCCCGAGCCAGTCAGCGCGCGCTTCACAAGCGAGTGACCTAGCGTGCTGACCGGTATGCGGTGCTGCGCGCCGGCTAAGCACAAAACTCCGCGGGCGTGCCCCATCAGAATCGCAGTCGTCGGATTTTTATAGGTCGTATAGAGTTCTTCGATCACGATGCAGGTCGGCTGAGTTGATGCAACCACCGCGCTGATTCCATCGTGAAGTTCGCGCAGACGAATCTCGAGGGTTCCGCCGATTTTGGGAGCGATGATGCCGGCTTCAATCAGGCGCGCGCGCTCGCCCAGTTGCTCGATGACGCCGTATCCGGTTACCCGCAGGCCCGGATCGATACCAAGCACCCGGACGCTCACGGGGTCGATCCCGTTCCGTTCACATAGATTGTGACCGACCCGGTGGGCCCAAGTTTCGTGCCCGCCTCGGGTTCGGTCCGCACGACCTTGCCCGGATTCCCCTCGGATGTGTAGGCGACATTCCCAACCGAGTAGCCGGCTGCAGCCAGCGTGTCTTCAGCGTCTTGCAGACTCATGTTTTGGGTGTCGGGAACCTCACCCGGAACCGAAAGATTCAGCGTGACCGAAGATCCGCGTTGGATTTGGGTTCCGGGGTCGGGCGTTTGCTGAATGATCGAACCGTTGGCATCGGATTGAATGCTGTAAATAAAGATCGGTTTGAGTCCGGCCTGGGCTAATAGCGCCATCGCGGACTTATAATCGCGCGCGCCCACATCCGGAACCGCCACCAGTCCCCCGCCGCTGCTCACTACGACATTAACGGTCGACCCGTGATCGACCAGCGTTCCGGGCTTCACATCTTGCTGGGCGATCGCGTTAGGTGCGTAGGTATCGAACGGCGCTTTCTCGGTTACGTTGATCGTAAATCCAAATTGAGCAGCCAGTTTGTTCGCGTCGGTGAGCGATTGTGAAACCAGATTGGGCATTTTCACGGGCGCTAAGCCCTGCGAGACGATGAGCAGCACGGTCGATCCTTGGCGAACTTGCGAACCCGGTGCCGGCTTTTGATCGATCACGCTGCCCTTGGGTGCGGCATCGAACCGCGGCTGGAGCCGGACTGCGAACTTATCCTCCGTCAACAATCGCTTGGCGTCATCCGCTGAGGCAAACCCACGCACATCGCGCAGACCAAGAGTCGGCAGCCCGTTGCTGACGACCAGCTCGACGACCGAATCTTTCGCTGATTTGGTACCGGCTGACGGCGTTTGGCGGATCACCTTGTTGGCGGGGACGGTATCGCTCGATGAATGCAGCAAACGCGGGACCAATCCGGCGTTCACAACTGATTTGTAGGCTTGCGAGTCGCTCATATTGACGTAGTCGCCAACCGAAATCGACTGCGCGAGCGGATTGCTCAAACGATTCCCAAACGTGAAATAGCCAACTGCGGTCGCAATTGCCAGCAGCGCCAACAAGCCCAGGATCATCCAGGAGCCGGAACGCGTTTTGCGCTCGTCGTCTTCCGAGATGCTGGTAAACGGCGGCAAGGTATCGGGGAATCGCGATGGGCGAGGCGGTGGCTGCGGTGCCGAAACGGTCCCAAAACTCTGGGCCGGCGCATCGTTGGCGGTCCCGTACGGCGCAAAACCAGGACGCTCGCGAGCCTCGCGCAACGTCGAGGCTACATCGCTCGCCGACTGAAATCTATGAGCCGGATTCTTCTGCAGCAGTCGATTCACGATCGAAGCAAGCGCCGGACTCACGCCGATTTTCGCGGTGTCGATGGTCGGAACCGGATCGCTGATGTGTTTGAGCGCGACGGTTACCGGCGATTCACCCGCGAACGGCAACTTGCCGGTGAGCATCTGGTAGAGCACGATTCCGAGGCTGTAGAGATCCGAGGTCTCGTGCAGGTCGTGACCTTGAGCCTGTTCGGGCGAGAGATAAAAGACGCTCCCCATGACGAGACCGGGCTTGGTCATGGCCATCGTCTGCTGCGACACTGCACGCGCGATCCCGAAATCCGAGAGTTTACAGACGTCGTCTTTGGTAACCAGAATATTAGCCGGCTTGACGTCGCGATGGAGCAACCCTTGCCGATGCGCATAGGCCAGGCCGCTGCAAATCTGGGCCGCATAATCGATGGCAACCGGTTCGGGTAATTTGCCGTCGGCGGCGATGATCTCGGCAAGGCTGGGTCCATCGACCAGTTCCATGACGATGTAATAGGTCTCGCCTTCGCGGCCGACATCGTACGTGTTGACGATATTGGGATGCGATAAGCGGGCAGCCGATTC
>JBDTCU010000061.1:0-7793 GCA_039923415.1 Vulcanimicrobiaceae bacterium | reverse complement strand
ATCTGTTCTACACCTATGGCGGCGAAGGCGGCACGGTAGCGTCGACGATGAGCACGACCGCAGGATCTCTGCGAAGGAACGTCCGCATAACCGCTCCGCCGATGCCCTATACCGCGAGCTGGGGCTGGATCGCTGCTACCGATCTCGGCTCGGCTGTCTGGGCGGCCGCGATGTATACGGTTGCGCTCAATGTCACGCAGCCGAATTCACATCTGAAAATTAGCGGCGTTAAGATCTATCGCGTCGATGCCGGCGGCGGCGGCCGCACGTATCGCGGCCGCGCGCTCGTCGGTTCGACAACCGGGCTTTCGGTTTCGCTTGGATCGGCCGGTGTTAAGACGTTTACGGTGTCGGGCTCCGCGCAGCAAGGCATCGCGACCGATAAAATGGCGGTGAAATTTTACACCGATAATTCATCGCGAAGCGCCCAAAGTTTTGCTTTTGATGCGGGAAACGGTGCGCTATCGACGCTGACGGTTGGGGACCAGGGGGCGACGGCGATCAGCCACATCACGGTCGTGCTGATGGAGAACGTGGATTACGAAACACTAATGAGCAGTTCGGAATCGATCTATATTCGATCGCTCGCCGCGAGCAATGCGCTGCTGACTAACAGCCATGCGATTGCGCATCCAAGCCAACCGAATTATCTGGCGTTGTTCAGCGGCTCGACGCAAGGCGTGAGCAGCGATTACTGTCCGCTCACGTTCCCGGGTCCGAATCTAGCCGAAGAACTCATTGCGAAAGGTTATACGTTTGCCGGATATTCGGAGAATCTGCCGAGCGACGGAACCGATTGCCAGGCTGGGCCCACGACCCTGGCGAGCGGCAATTTGTATCAGCGCAAGCACAATCCCTGGGTGGATTTTACCAACGTGCCTGCCGGAGATAACCGCTTATATAGCGGCCCACCGAGTTCGTACGATGCAAACGTGACGTTCATCGTTCCCAACGTCTGCGACGACATGCACGATTGCCCGGTGGCAAGCGGCGACGCTTGGCTTGCACGCAACATCCCCTCGATTCTTTCTTACGATTCCTCTCACAACGGCTTGCTCGTCCTGACGTGGGATGAGGGCGACTATAGCTCGACGAACCACATCCTAACGATCCTGGCCGGACCGATGGTGAACCGCGGATCGTACAATCAGTACGTCTCACATTATGATGTGTTGCGCACAATTGAAGCCAACTTCAATCTCCCGCTGCTTGGTGCCTCGGCCGCGGCGAGTGGTGTTCCAAGTACCATTCTACACTAGAGAAGGCGCGCGGAGACTCGAGGCGGAGAATGCATCTATATGCATTTCGCCTTTATCGAACATTAAATTATTAAGGTTTTGCTAGGAATGCAATACCCGTCACCGCATGTAGCGGATAGCCGAAAGGCTCTTTGCTGAGGCACTCTAGGAGCTGACATGAAACAACGCTCTCTCCAAGCGCTTGGGTTCGCTATGCTGATCGCCCTCGCTGCTTGCTCGGGACAATCCACTTCCTCTCTGCCGTCCGTGTCGTCATCGACGCCCGGTACCTTTCCGCAATCCAACGTCGTCGCGTCCTGCGCCAATTTGGCGGCGGGAGACGAAGTTCGCTGCTTTGCATTGCAACGCACCGACGCCGGAGACGCTGCCGCGTATTATTTCCCGGGCCAACGCACTCAATCGACATCGGTGAGCGGCTATGGTCCCTCCGATTTACTATCCGCCTATAAACTCTCCGCTTCCGGTGGCTCTGGGCAAACGGTTGCGATCGTCGATGCCTATAATGACCCGAATGCCGAGGCTGATCTCGGCGTCTATCGCGCGCATTTCGGTCTAGCGGCATGCACCACCGCCAACGGCTGCTTTCGCAAACTCAATCAGACCGGGGTAGCGGGCAGCTATCCGCGCGGCAACTCCGGTTGGGGACAAGAGATTTCGCTTGACCTCGACATGGTTTCAGCGATCTGCCCGAACTGCCACATCATGCTGGTCGAAGCCAAAACAGCCACCAACTCGAACCTTGCAACGGCTGAGAATACGGCGGTTGCGAAAGGTGCTAATGTCGTAAGCAATAGTTACGGCGGCGGCGAGAGCGGCTCGGGCAATAGTGCCTATAGTCATGCCGGCCACGTCATCGTCGCATCGGCCGGCGACAGCGGAACGGGAGCTTCTCAGCCTTGCTCCTACTCGACGGTTGTCTGCGTCGGCGGAACCTCGCTCAGCCACGCGGGCAATAGCCGCGGCTGGAGTGAAACCGTTTGGAGCGGCAGCGGCTCGGGATGCAGCGCGCTGGTTGCCAAGCCTTCTTGGCAGACCGATAGCGGCTGCACCATGCGCTCCGAAGCGGACGTTTCGGCAGTTGCCGATCCCAACACCGGCGTGGCCGTCTATGACAGCTACGGGTCGCGCGGCCAAACCGGATGGCTGGTCTTCGGTGGAACCAGCGTAGCGTCGCCGCTTATGGGCGCCGTTTATGCTCTGGCCGGCAATGCGTCTTCGCAGAATGCCGCCCAGGGCCTCTGGACCAATGCCGGCGCAAATCTGTTTGATGTGACGAGCGGAAGCAACGGAAGCTGCTCGATCTCTTACATCTGCAACGCGCGAGTCGGATACGACGGCCCGACCGGCTGGGGAACTCCGAACGGCACCGCCGCCTTCTAGAAAATCCCTAGGTAAGAAAAAAAGCGCGCCGGTCGTCGGCGCGTTTTTTTTTCTTACTGCGAAGAGGCAGATTCAGGAATCGGTGTGATGATCGCTCTCATCTTCGTCGTGACCTGACAAAGCGTTGATGAGGTTACCTACGTTGGGCGTTCCCAAACCGGTCGGGATGTCGTAACCGCGGGCGGCCGGAAAACCAGGGTCCGTAAAAAGTGCGTTGTTGCCGACGGTTATATCGTGGAATGCGGACGAATAACGAGCGCGATCCGCGAGCCGATACAAGGCGGGATTGACGTAGCCGATCCGATGCCCTCGGCTTTGATTCGCAAGGGTGATGATGGCGGCCCATTGCGGCGTGCCGGAACTGGTGCCGCCGGTGAAGTAATAGCGCGGCACGCCGTCACTGTAGCTCGAAACGACCATGACTGCCGTATAGACGGAGGCATCGTACGATACGTCTGAAACTGTGCGCGTCCGATAGCGCGAGGCTTCGCGCTGATATCTGGGACGCTTGAAGAGGATGCTCGGCGCGCCGCCGGTTGCGCCGATCGCACCGTACGCGCACCCGAAGGGGCAAAGAGCGGAATCAGTATCATTCCAGACGTCTTCGGATTGATAGACGCCGGCATCACTGATGAAGAGATTCGTTCCGCCGACGGCAGTAACCAGCGGATCCGAGGAGGGATAGTTTGCGACGGCAACGCCGCTGCCGAAGCTGGCGCCGAGATCTCCGGTACTCGCAACCGCCGTTATTCCTGCTTCGCGGGCTTCTTGGAACACGGCGTCGCCGTGTCTCAAGTACCTGTTTTTCGGCCCACCCGAAATGGCTTGTTCGGGAGCACCGAAGCTCATCGACATCACACCTCCGAGATGGTGCTCGACGGCGTAGGTTTCGGCGACGTCCAAATCCGAGCTGCTGTTAGTCGGCGCTATAACGAGATCGATCGTAGCGTTAGGAGCGATTGCGTGCGCCCACTCAACGTCGAGTGACGTTTCTCCGGCCCAGCCGTTATCGGTCGAGGTCGGCCGCGTCGACGGATACACGATGTTGAACGCCGGGTCGGGAAGCCCGAAAACGCGATCGAACGTTTTGAGATCGGCGGCAATCGTCGGGCTGCCATACGCATCAATGATAACGATCGTATGCCCCGTGCCGGTGAGCGAGCTGGGGACGTTGTATGCGGTGCGGATTTCATCGGGCGTGTAACACGCGAGCCCGTACGTTGCCGCGCAGACTGACGGTGCGGGAAGCCCACCGGAGGAATCAACTGCTTGACTCATCGGCTTGAATACCGGTTTGACGTTATAGCGAAACTGCGACGCGTCTACACTTGAGGTTGTCGTTCCCGTATCGACGAAACGCGTTCCCGTCGTATAGCTCTGGGGAGATTGCGAAATGCCTTGCGGCGCCGTGGGTACCGGCGGCGTCACACCGCCGGAGTGGTTCGAGCATGCGGCAAACAGCGATGCCGCCGCAATGAAAGCGAGCGCCCTGCTTGCAGAACGCACCGTAGGTCTGTGCAGCAAAAGAGAAACCTTCCACGTTCTACGCAAGCCCTCACAAGACGTGGGAGCCGGAGCGCGATAACGCTTAGGGAACGTAGTCGAGCCGGGCTGTTTCTCCTTCTTGACGAGCTAATGCCGGCAGCCAACCGGGCCGATAAAGCAACCCACGACGTCTTGGAAACGCAGGCAACCGTTCGGTTTATCCCGTAACCAAAATGCGTGAGGCCTAGTGGGAACGTCGTCTTTCTCTTCTCCGACATTGAGGGCAGCACCGCGCGATGGGATTCCAACCCCGAAGCCATGCAGGACGTTTTGCGCCGGCACGACGATCTGATGCGCGGCGCGGTGGAGTCGTGCGGCGGATTCGTCTTCAAAACTATCGGCGATGCTTTTTGTGTTGCTTTTCCGACCGCGCGGGATGCGGTTCGCGGTGCGCTTTCGGCTCAACGCCGACTGCGCGACGAGGATTGGAGCAGCGTCGAGGGCCTGCGTGTCCGTATGGCGATCCATGCCGGTGACGCCGACGAGCGCGATAACGATTATTTCGGCACGGCAGTCAATCGCGTGGCACGCCTGCTCGCAACGGCGCACGGGGGTCAAGTAGTCCTTTCCGGTGTTGTTGCCGATCTGCTTGAAACGCAGCCCCTAAGTGAGGTATCGATACGCCCTCTAGGTACCTACCGGTTGAAAGATCTGCAGCAGCCCGAGCGCGTCTACCAGCTCTTTGCGCCGGACCTGCCGGCCGATTTTAAACCGCTGCGCGCGCTCGATGCAGCATTTACCAATCTGCCGGTGCAGAGCACCGCTTTCATCGGGCGTGAATCCGACATCGCCGGTGTAGGCGCGCTGCTGCGTGAGGCGACTCTCGTAACTCTGAGCGGGCCCGGCGGCGTCGGCAAGACCCGCCTGGCGCTCCAATGCGCGGCCGATCTGCAGGACAAAATGAGCGATGGCGTTTGGTTCGTAAACCTCGCCTCGTTAACCGACGCTGCGCTTATCGCAACCACGGTACTTACCGCTCTCGGCGCGGCCCGCGATGGCGATATGAACGGGTTGGATTCGCTTACGGCCCACCTGAAGAGTCGCGAACTGCTGCTCGTTTTGGATAACTGCGAACATCTCGTAGATGAAGCGGCGCGCGTAATCTGCGCAATACGCGAACGCTGCGCTCAGGTAACGGTGCTGACGACGAGCCGGGAAGTGCTCCATCTACCGGGAGAGCGCGTCTATCGGCTGCTCCCGCTCCCTCAAACGGACGCCATTCGTTTGTTTGTGCAGCGCGCGCAAATCGTCTCGCCAACCTTTACTCTCACGCAAGCGAACACACCGGTTCTCGAAGATATCTGCACACACTTGGACGGCATTCCACTGGCCGTAGAGCTCGCGGCCGCACGCGTCCGCGTGCTCTCACTCGAAGAACTCCTGGGTCGGCTCAGCGAGCGTTTCCGACTCCTCAGTGGAGGCGATCGCACCGCGCTTCCGCGCCAACAGACGCTCCGCGCGCTGATCGACTGGAGCTTCGACCTTCTGACCGACGATGAAAAGGCGCTGTTCCGGCGCCTGTCGATCTTCAACGGAACGTTCACGTCGGATGCTGCGAGTTCGGTCTGCGCGGACGATGCGCTCGACGAGTGGACAATCTTCGATTTACTGTCGTCACTTGTCGACAAATCGCTGCTCGTCGCCGACGTCGAAGAGACGCGGCAGCGGTATCATCTACTGGAATCGATTCACGAATACGCGCGCCATAAGTTGGAAGAGAGCGGCCCGCAATCGGAAACCCGCTATGCGATGCTGGGCGTTCTGCGCGAATACGCCCAAAGCCGCGTTCATGAAGCAGGCGAGGCGCTGTGGCTTGGACAGCGACATGCCGTGTTTTTTGCGAGGACTGCCGGCAAGCTTTATACCGAATGGGATAAGCGTCCCTCATTTGCAACCGTAACACAGGGGATTCTCGATTTGGCGAACTTTCGTGCAGCGCTGCATTGGACGCTCGACGAGGGCCGCGACTCGCTGTTGGGCGCTCAACTGGCAGGCGACGTCGCGCCCATCTTTCTGCAACTCTCTCTCTTAGATGAAGGGATTGAGTGGGGTAACCGTGCCCTTCAAAGTATCGACGGTACCGCCGTCGCGGTGCGCGCGCGCTTGGAATACGTGCTTTCAATGCTCTATAACAATCAAGTTCTCTATTCGCGTGCGCTGGAATCATCGAAAAGGGCGATCGCGTTATACCGCCGGACCCAAGACGAACGCGGCACGATCCGGGCGCTCTCGCAGGTGGCCCAACAATATGCGCGAGCGGGACGTTTCGAGCAGGCCAGACCGTATTCGGAAGAGGCGATCGAGCACGCGCGAGCGGCCGGTGATGCGCGATTACTTGGCGGGGTTATTCGCCGCTGCGCTGCCGCGCTTCCACCTGCGCAAATCGAGGAAGCTCGATCGCTGTTCGGTGGCGCCGTCACACTCCTGCGGTCGCTGCAAGCTGACGATGAAGCGTGTGAGGTGCTCGAATGGTGGGCCGAGGCCGAAGCAGCCGCGGAATGTTTCGAACGTGCCGTCCAGCTTGGCGTTGAATCGCTGGCATGTGCGAAAGAGGGCGTCGTGCGTATGTACCGCACCAGCAATATTGCCGGCTACTCACTCGCGGCGAATGAGTTTGGGCGTGCACAGCCGTTTATTCGTGAGGCGCTCACGCTGGCCGTACAGGCGCGCCACCCGCTCCTGATGGCGATTGGCATCGCGTATTCGGCGACGCTGCGTGCCGATGGGGATCCGCAGGAAGCGGCGCGTTTATTCGGCTACGCCCGCGCACGAATGTCCGCCCTGAATTGGGAAGGCATCTGCTCGGATCGCATTGCTCGCGAAAACATCATTCACGAGCTCGGCAAGCGAGTCGCCGCCGTGGACCTGGATCCGCTCTTTGCGCAGGGCGCTTCGTGGAGCGAAGACGAGGCACTCGCGTGCGCCCTAGAACACTAGCACCGGGTCACACCCAGCGGACGACGGCGTGAGCTGCTCGTAACCGTGTCGGTGCATTGCTGATTGAGCGTGAACGTACCGGTTTCTCCCCCGCAGCCGGTCACCGCGCTATAGGAGCCGGTTATTTGGGACGCGGTCGAGTTGTACGTCCCGGTCGCGCTCATGGTGCACGTGATGCCGTTAGGCAAGTCTTCAACGATCGTTCCGTTTAGGGCATTCGCCGGAGAAATTACGAACGACACGCCCGTAATGAGGGTCGTCGCGCCTCCCGTTAACGAGAGCGTTCCGCCGGCCGAGTTGCCGTGTTGAGCGAGAATGGCCGAAGCGGTCAGCACTCCGGTCACGCTGTCTTGCACGCTGCCCGTATAATCGCCTGAGATATTGGCAACGCTCGGGGTCGGGGTCGCAGTCGAGCCGCCGTTGCACGCGGAAAGTACCAACAGAGCGGCGGCAGCGGCCGCCAGAAGTTGCAGTCGAATCGTCATACCCCCTCACCTCGATGTAGTGATGGCTCGATCCTTCTCGAACCGGGCAGAGCATGCGGATGCCGCGCTAAGAGTCTTTGGGCTCGAGCCTCTAGAAGTGGTCGTGATGGGCTACCGCCGCCCCTCCTATTGGTTGAGCGTTTTGCTCCTCGCGGCGATCGCCGCGTCGGCGCTCGTGCTGGCGAAC
>JBDTCU010000060.1:0-5036 GCA_039923415.1 Vulcanimicrobiaceae bacterium | reverse complement strand
ATTCACGATGCCGATTCCTTGGATAGTATTTACCTGTCGGGTGCTCCCGATGTACCCAAAGGCGCTGTAGCCTCCGTCTTGGCCCTGGCCGTTCGCAGTCCACCGAGGCGATGCCGCCCATTGCATCAGATTATTGTATCCAGTGGTCCAGCCGTAGGACTGCGTGTTCCAGCCGCTGTTATTGGCCGGCGCGGAAACGGAGCTCAGATTGTTCTTGCCGTCGTAATAGTACAAAACCGTCGCGCCGTCCGGGCGAACAATGTTCGAAAGTAGCTGTACGCCGTTGACCGGTCCGAAATTGAGGGTCAGCGCTTGACCATCCGAATGACTTGCGGTAATGCTATCGAGGTTGGCGGAGGTGGATGCGTCGGGCTTCCAAGTATAGTTGAACTGAATGTAGTTATTCCGATTGCGCCCTTCGATGCGGTACAGCCGTCCCGAATAGCCAGCCACACTTGCAGGCTCGGTTGGAATATAGAACCAGTAGACCGTCCCATTCTTCTTGGTCCACTGATAGCCGGAACCGCCGTCGTAGCACAGCGTGCCGTACTCGCCAACCGGTGGCGTTTGGCAGCCGGTCCCGGACGGGGCCCAGTCGTAACGGGCGCCATCGATATCGTAGACTGAGATGCCACCGGTATTGTTGAGGGCGAGATGGGCGTCGAAGGTGTTGGTCCAGCCGTTCCCATACATGCCGGGACCCGGTGATCCGTCGTCCCAGCCCTGGCTCGTCCAGTCGCGCTGCGATTGGGAGTTGTACGTGCGCCGAAACGCGAGATCGATGCCGCGTTCGGGAATATCTATGTCGTCGGCTTGCACGATCAGATTTCCGGTTGCGACGTTGACCATGTGCCTGCCGATGCCTTGCACGCCGCCTTCTTCATAAGTCCAGTACGGATTGATCCCGGTGGTCGGCGGAGTTCCACCTAACGGCGGAGGTGTGGGAGTCGCGGTCGGTGCTGGTGTTGGCGGCGGTGTGCCGCCGAAGGCGTTTGGGGCATAGATCCCGGAGCCGCTGCCCTGTCCGGCCGCATATGAGAACGATTGCGTCGACATTGCGGTATTTTTCGTGTAGAACTTTACGCCGAGCCGATCGCTGGAACTTGCGGTCTGGGCGCTGCCGCTGACGTTGAACGTAACGGTTCCAGCAGTACCAAGCGATTGCGCGAGGCCGCTCAAATCGCCGACCACCGCCAGCCCCGACGTACTCGGTCCGCCGCTCGAATCGACCCGGTAGACCTTCACCTCATAGATTTGCAGATTACTGTTGGTTTGGGAGATATTCAGCAGAACGTTGTAGCTCTGCGCCGGCCAGGAGGTTGCGTTGGGAACGCTGGTTGGAGAAACCCAGCCCCAGCTATCACCGCTGAGGTTTCCCGAGTAGCTCAGCGATTCGTTCGTTTGCACGCCGGTCGGCGTCGCATCGATGATCTGCGATATCGCGCCGCTCTCACCCCCGATCGCGTAAAAGAGCGACGTCGGACCGGCCGTCGTGTCGGCTTCGTAGGTCAGCGTGGGAGGCGGCGCGGCGAGGCTCAGGCCCGAGGCAGCACCTTGGCCGGCGGCATACGAGAAGCTCTGGCTTACCACGGAGGTGTTCGTTACATAGAATTTGACCGCGATGCGGTCGGTGGCATTCGCCGTTTGTGCGCTGCCGCTCACCTGGAAGGTCAGCGTACCCGCGGTTCCGAGCGATTGGGTCAGCCCGGCAAGGTCGCCGACTACCGCAAGACCCGATGTGTTGGGACCCCGTTTGAATCGACGCGGTACACCTTCACCTCGCTGATCTGCAGGTTCGTGTTGGGCGCCGTGATTTGCAGCGTAACGGCATAGTTCTGGGCAGGCCAGTTCGTCGTGTGGGGACTATTAGAGGATGAGACCCATCCCCAGCTCGCACTACCGAGGCTTCCTGAGTAGCTCAGCGTTTCATTCGTGAGCGCGCCAGTCGGTGCGCTAACCATCATCTGTGAGACGGCGCCGCTCTCGCCGCCGGATGTATAGAACAACGTGGTTGGCCCTGCAGTCGTATCAGCCGCATAGCTGAAGGGACCACCCGAAAACATCGGATGAATCAACGCCGAGCCCGAACGACGGATACCGTTGACCGTTCGCGGGAACGGCCGACGCGCGAGCACGAACCTCGAAGTATTTGGCGGCAGCGCTCGCGGTGATACGACGACAGAGCCGCGCCACGAATTGATGCCAACTTCAGGTG
Source organism: Vulcanimicrobiaceae bacterium (assembly GCA_039923415.1). Classification (GTDB taxonomy): domain Bacteria; phylum Vulcanimicrobiota; class Vulcanimicrobiia; order Vulcanimicrobiales; family Vulcanimicrobiaceae; genus JALYVT01. Next base: position 2,821 of record JBDTCU010000060.1, on the reverse strand, counting down.
GCCGACCCAGCGGTGCCCTGCGCGCAGCGGGAGTCGGAATGGGCGCAGCCGCCATGAACAGCCTTCTGGATTCCTGGGGCGACAGCGGACGCACAACCATCCGCGGCCCAAGTCCCGGTATCCCTCGGCCTTCCACTCGCGGAACCTTGCGCACTATGGCGCGCATTTGGCTTATCGGAATCGGAGTCGGCTTTACGAGGTGTGAAAAGTCCGGAGCGAGCGTGCGCGATTGCGTCGTTCGTGCAAACGATGGAGAGATCGCGAAGATGCTGCAGGAAGTCAGCGATATCGTTGCACCGATCGCCGGCGGAATTCCATCGAAAATCGCGGCAGGCGGTGCGGCTTGCGCGGCCGACGCACCCGTAATCGGCGTAACGAAAATAAGACCAGCAAGAAACGACGCAAGAAACTTCGACATTCAGCACCCCCGCAGAATGCAACACCCCTAGCGATCCGGTGACCGCCCGTGTCACAAAAATATCGTGCTCGCCCTATTTACGAGCGAGCGTGCGGCTCCTCTAACAGCCCGGCAAGCGTCCGGAGGCTTTCGGCGTATCGACAATAAGCCATTTGGCGCCAATCGGCAGAAACTCCACCCCACGACTGTTACACATCCCGAGCAACTTCGCTAAGTCGGCCTCCGCAACGCGCGGATCAATCGACGCGGGCGCATTTAGTCCCTCACTCATAACTTGACTTGAAGTTGGAAATAGACTTGAAGTGGCAACGGCGTGTTGAACGAGTTTGCGTCGCCGTACGATGGAACGAAAGGTTGGGTGAAAAACGGGTTTAATGCTACGCCGTTTGCGCCCGTGTCGTTTGGGCTCGCGCCGTTGTAAAAATTGCTGATATAAAATGAGTTGGTGAAGTAGCCGCAAACCGTCTGGCTCGGCGCATACATGGCGCTCCATGGAGTGCTTGATCCCCCGAAGCACCGGTTTACCAAATTGGCAACCGTAACATTTGCCGTCACTTTAGGCGAGATGTCGTAACTCACCTGAAGGCCCAGGTTAAACTGCCAGGGTTGGCGATATTGGCCAAAGGTGTCAAACGTGCCGGTGCCGGGATTGGGAATGAACAGGCTGCCGACTGACGTGCCGGAATTGGTCTCCGCCGATCCGCAATTGGTGTAGTCCGCGCGGAACGGATCGGTTCCGGTCGTCGCAATGCCTGCAGTTGCATTGTTCTGCCCGCACGTGCGGGGATCGATACCGAGAATGTCGCTAGGCGCGCCGTAGGTGGCGCCTTCGTTCAATGTAAGGGCTGGCGTGATCGAAAGTTTGGCGTGGCGGTAGTTCAGGACGACTGCAAGAGTGTTCGGTGAAATGTACGGCGACGCTAGGCCGGTGTCATACCAGCCATACTTATCCAACAGCGGTTGAGGCGACATTCCGTAGTATGGATTGCGAACGTCAGTAGAGGTAGCGCAGGTCGCCGGGGCGCCTGAATTTGTGGGGTCGTAGCAGGGCGACCCACCGCCGGCCTGGGTGAGCGCGTTAAAGTTTGCGATATCCTGGTTGTACGGATCGACCGGATTGATCGGCACGTTTGCGTAGTTGGCCCACTTCTCTTTGGAATTCGTGTAGGTGTACGAAAAGGTGCCCGAAAGGCCGTTGCGGTTGAAATCACCTTTGGTGAAAAGGAGTTCGATGCCGCTCGTTCTTTCGGTCCCTGAGTTTAACGACGGCGATGCATTGAGGGTGGCGACGTTTACCGATTCGTTAAGCTGATCGGTCGCGTAGCGATAGTACGGCGTGACCTTCACGGCCATATCCGTGCCGGGGAAGTGACGCTCGTACGAAGCATCAAAGTTATTGGAGAATTGCGCTCCGGCCTCATGGAGAGGCGTGAAGAATCCGAACGGAAGAAATCCTACCAGTTCGGCCGCCAGGTTCTCCTCCGCGCTGTTATACTGGACTTCGTAGTTTTGCGGCTCTTGCGCATAGCGGCCGGCCGATAAACGCAAAACAGTATTCGGATTGAGCGAGTACGTGAGCCCGAAACGAGGCTCTGCATACGATTGCGAATAGGTGTCGGGATACTGGTTCGAGAGTAAGATATGCCCGTTGAGCCCGTCGGGGTGCACCGTTTGAATGGTCGTTCCCTTTAGAATCGGGCAGTTAAATGTTACATAGGGCTGCAGGGTCGAAGCATTTTGGGGAGGTTGCGGGACAAGCACGGGATTAAACGTGGTTGGATCGTAGCAAAACTCATTCTGCGCGGCTGTGTAGAAGAAATTCTTGCCCGGCGTGTTGGTGTTTTGCAGATCGAATTCGTCACGTTCGAACCGCAAACTGGCGTTGATGTCCAGCTTCTCGGTTGGCTTCCACTCATCGGTTAGGGCGACACTCGCAAATTTTGGGGTGACGGCATTTATCGGGCCCTGATTGCCGGTGTAGGTCAGGGCGAAGCGCGCGCCGGCAGCACACGCCGCCGTTCCGACTAGGGCACCGCCGGGAGTACACGGGTTGTCGCCGATCCCTTGGGTTGGATAGCGAAAGGTACCTTGGGTAATCGGGTCGTTGCACGGAGCGGGGTCACCCGCATTGAAGTTATCTACATTGTTGGCTGCCATACCCCCCTGAGCGGCAAAGCACCGCTTACCATCAGTGAAGTTGCTGATCTGCTGATTCACCGTGTTGTTATAGTTACCGTTGTTAAAGCGGAACGTGTTGGACGTCACGTAGTTAAAGTTCGCGCTTATCTGGTTCGTATCGGAGACTTGGTCGGCAAACTGGAGCTGCATGCCGCGGCTGTGGGAATCGACTTCATAATCGAAGTTTGTCCCGGTAAATCCGCTCCCGATTCCGCGACGAGCCGC
>JBDTCU010000059.1:0-6611 GCA_039923415.1 Vulcanimicrobiaceae bacterium | reverse complement strand
GTCGCCTCCGATGCTTGCGGCCGGCGTAGGTGTCGGAGTGGGCGCCGGCGAGACAGAAGGCGCGCTTGAGGGGGCGGTTGAGGCGAGACACGCGTCGAACGCGGCGGCATGAAGCAATGAACGCATGCGAGGAGCATATCGCTCGCTTGCCCGGTCCGGTACCCGTCACGCGGATGATCCATTTGGATGAGCTTCGCTGATTTGGCAGGTTCGACGGGCGGCGGCCCCAAATTGAGCCGGGTTAATCCCGGCGTCCTGCCGGGTTTCGCGCGTCCTGGAGGCCTTTCCTAAGAGTGAAAATCGTAGTGACCGTCAAGTTGGTGCCCGATGCCAACGCCGAAAAGCGCCTCGATCCGGCGACCAAGACTCTGGACCGCCAGCCCGGCGCGACGGTGCTGAACCCGTTCGATGAATATGCTATCGAGGCTGCGCTGCAGCTCAAGGAAAAGCTCGGCGGTGACACCACCGTTACGGTTTTCAGCATGGTGCCCGAGACCGGGAAAGAGACCGTTCGGAAGGCGCTGGCGATGGGGGCTGACGACGCCGCCATGCTGAGCGATCCGGGACTAGCCGGTACCGACGTCTGGGGTACGGCATACGCGATGGCGCACGCGCTTAAAAAGATCGGCTTCGATTTGGTGATAACCGGCGGTTTGGCCGAGGACGGAAATACCGGCGGCGTGCCCTGCGCGCTGGCCGAGCACTTGGGTATCCCGGCGCTCACCAACGCGGCGAAGATCGATATTGTCGATGGAAAACTGCATATCCAGCGCGAGACCGACTCGGGTCATCAGGTCGTGCAAGGCCCGCTGCCCGCGGTTGTGAGCGTTACGATGGCGGTCGGGGAGCCGCGCTATCCGTCGCTTAAGGGCATTATGGGCGCCAAGAAAAAAACGGTTACGGCGTTGACGCTAGCCGATCTCGGACTCGAGCGCCCGGTCGGAAGCGCCGGCGCAAAGACTGAAGTCCTTTCCTTCGCACCGCCGCCGTCACGCGCTAAGGGTCAAATCGTTACCGCAGAAGACGGCCCGTCGGGCGCCAAAATTATCTTTGATTTCCTTAAAGAGAAGAAGCTCATTTGATGCAGCACGTCGTTGTTTTCGTCGAACACAAAGCCGGCGCAACGCGCAAAGTCACGTTCGAACTGGCGACCGAGGCGCGCCGTTTGGCCGACCAACTCGGCGGCAAAGCGCACGCGGTCGTGTTGGGGCCGGGCAGCGCGGCGATCGCCGAACAGTTGAAAGCCTATCCGCTCGATGAAATTCATCTTAGCGAAGATAGCGATGTCGAGAAGTTTCTGCTCGCGCCGGCGGTCGAGTATCTCGACGCGGCTGCGAAAAGCATTGGATCCTGTATTATCTTGCTGCCGAACACGATGCTCGGGAAAGACCTCGGAGGCGCGGTCGCTGCGCGCCTGAGTGCCGGTATGACCTCGGACGTTACCGAGATCACGGTCGAAGGGGGGCGGGTCAACTGCGTTTCCCCAAAGCTCGGCGGTGCGTTAATCACTAGCTGTACGTTTAAGGATGCCGACTACGGCGTCATAACCATTCGCCCAAATTCGTTTGCCGCAACTCCGGGCGCGGGTGCCGGGCACGTAAGCCAACTCGAGAAACCGGTCGGCAACACCTATGCGGTCAGCATCGAGAGCGACGTTGAAGAGGGCTCGGGCGAACTGGGGATCGAGGAAGCGCCGGTGGTTATCAGCGGCGGACGCGGCCTGGGCGGCCCCGATCCGTTCACGACGCTGCTCAAGCCGTTGGCAGACGCGCTTGGCGGTGCAGTCGGCGCGACCCGCGCGGCGGCTGACGCAGGCTGGGTTCCCTACAGCCTGCAGATCGGTCAAACCGGGAAGACCGTTTCTCCGCAGTTGTATCTGGCGGCCGGGATATCGGGCGCGATTCAGCACAAGGTCGGCATGCGAAGCGCCGGCACAATTATTGCCATCAATAAAGATGGCGGTGTCCCGATCGGCGAGTTCGCCGATCTTTTGGTGGTCGGCGACCTGTTCGCGATTATCCCCGAGTTGACCAAGCTGGTCCAAGAGGCCAAAGCCGTTCACGCGTGACGATTGCCGCTCCTGCGGCGTTATCGGCGTGAGCAAACGTTCGAGTTTAAGGAAAGATTGTTTTGAAGCGTTCAGTATTAGTTGGATTATTTATTGCCGCGGTAACCGGCTTGGTCGGTTTCGGCGGAATGAGTGCGCAGGCACGTGGCCGAGGTCCGGCTCCGTCCCCATCGCCTTCCGCGCCGGTTGCCGTACCCACCGCGAGCCCGGAGCCGCCCAGCATCGCTATTCCGCGTTTGATTGCGAAGATCAAAGCGAACCCGAACGATCAGCAAGCGCTCACCGATTTAGCGCTGCAGTATCTGGGGCTCAGCCGCCCGGATCTCTCGCTGCCGATCACCCAGCACTTACTGCAGCTTGGCGATAAAACCGCGCAAGTCTACTACTTCGACGGTACGGCCAACGAGAATCTAGGGAAAACATCTGCCGCAATATCCGACTACGAGCAAGCCAGCAATATCGATCCCACCAACATCGGTGTCTTGGGCGCACTGACGTCGGCGTATCTGCGGACCAATCGCAACCCGGATGCAGAGCGGGTCGCAAAGCGCGCCGTAACTTTCAATAAAGATGACGCTCGCGCCTATATCAATTTAGGCTTGGTGTATGCCACCGAGAAGAAATTCGACGATGCCCGGACACAGTTCGAAGAGTCGTTCAAGCTCGCGCCGACCGACCCGACACCGCTCTTGCAGGCCGCTCAGACGTACGTCGTGCAGAACAGCATACCGAATGCACTGGCGATGATCGATCGTGCGATTGCGGTCGACCCAAAGAACATCCAGGCGTTGGTGTTTAAAGGCGATGTGTACGCCAAGAGTCACGATGTCGCCAACGCGAGCGCTGCCTACGATGTCGCGATCGCCGCCGGCACGAGCGACGATCAAAAAGTTGCTCTGATCGATCACAAAGCCGCCTTCTTGGCGCTCGAAAAGCAATTCCCAACCGCCGAGGCGGCCTATCAGCAAGCGATCGCGCAGTACCCCAAGGTATCCTCGGCGCACGTTGCATTCGGCGACTATTATGCCAACGGAAATCACTTCGATCGAGCGCAGCAGCAGTGGCTCACGGCACTATCTATCAACAAGGACGACACCCAGGCGCTCGGCCGCATGGGTGAATATAAACTGCGCACCGCTAAAATCAGCGATACGGTCGGCTATCTCAAACATCTCACGGATATTGCCCCCGATGGCCCTTCGCTAGCCGAACTTGGGCAGGCTTACACCCAGCTGCATGACTACGCCCAAGCAAAAGATGCCTGCCGCAAATCCTACCAAGCGCAGCCATCTCCGGAAACCCTCGGCTGCATCGCGGGCGCCGATTTCGAACTCAAGAACTTCAAGGAAGGCGCTCAGGTCTTCGACTTCCTGGATAAGAACGTTCCGCAGTTTCTGAACCAGAATCCGCAACTGCTCTTCATCATGGGCAAATGCTACGAGCAAACGCATCAAAAGCCCAAAGCGCTCGGCACCTATAAGCGTCTGCTGGGGTTAATGAAGAAAAACTCGGCCGGCTACAAACAGGTCGGCCAACTGATTGCTCAACTCAGCGGACCCGCGCCGAAAGGCAAAGTCAAACACTAATACCGGCGAAGGACAAACATGCTCGTCGTTTATGACGATATCTACGGCGACCACCTGCGCGGCATTCCAGCCTCGGAATCACCCGATCGCACGCAGGTGGTCGCTGCTTTTTTGCGCGAGCATGGCTACTTCAATGCGCTCGTGCCGGCGCGCGATGCTAGCGATCCGGAGATCGCACGCGTACACGCGCCGGAGTATCTGAGCACAGTCAAGCGCGAAATTCAATCGCTGCGAGGCATTGCGGCATATCTGTCAACTGGTGACACCGTCGTTGACGAACACTCGCTCGGTGTAGCGCGCCGCGCGGCCGGAGGGGCTCTCGCCGCGATGGAAGTTACGGTTGCGCGGAATGCTCCGGCATTCGCGATTATTCGGCCGCCCGGACATCACGCGGAGTCTCGGCGCGGTATGGGCTTCTGCGTCTTTAACAACGCCGCGATTGCGGCCCGGGCATTTCTTGATCGGCACGGCGGCCGCGTGCTGATCGTGGACTTTGACTATCATCACGGCAACGGTACGCAAGAGCTTAGCGGCAACGGAATCTCGTACGTTTCCACGCATGCCTACCCGGCGTACCCGGGAACTGGCAGCGTTGAGGAAAATTATCAGCGCGGTCCCGATCTGATCGTCAATGTTCCACTGCCGCGGCATTCTTTCGGTACCGAAGCGTTTGTCGCGCTCTGGGAGGAACTGCTGCCGCTGGTCGCGCGCAGGGTAAAGCCGGACTTGATTATCGCAAGCGCGGGGTACGATTATGTCGCGGGCGATCCGATCGGCGATTTGGGAGTGGATGTTGGAGCGGCTGCGTATCTGGCCGCCATCATCAACCGAACTGCGGATGAATACTGCCAGGGTCGCGCGATCTACTTACTCGAAGGCGGCTACGATATCGCTGCCTTAACCGAGTCGATACGGCTGACGCTCGAGCGATCTGACGGTGGCGGCATTCTTAGCGGTCACGCCGACGCTTCATCCATCCCCACCGCCCAACGCTCGATCCTACAACACTGGACTGCGGAACGTTAACTACGGAACGACGGAAGCGGCGATTTTGACGAGTTCGTTTTCGGAGAGTTCACCGACCAGCGCGAAGTGCAGGTCGGATTCTTGCCAGGCCAGCAATTTGGTCGGGCCGTCTTCGACGAACTTGGCTTCGTGATTTCGAACGTGCGTGCTGCTCGCTTTGAAGCGGCTCATGTCGACAGCGGATCCTGTGGCGTTCTGAAACAGCGAGAGCGTTCGAATGCCGTCCGAATAGAGCAGATGCAGCGTACGGACGCCTTTGATATCGGTAACGTCGCCGGTGACCGGCAGAAACCCATCGGGCAGATACTTGGGACCGTGCGCCTGAAAACCGGCCGTTTTGACGACTGCCGCCAGGTCGTTGGAGGGTAATCCATGATCTGCGCCTCTCACGACCGCATAACCGGTTTTGGGCACGACGAAGATGGCGGATGGAAGGTTTGTAACGTAACGGATATCTTCGAAGCGCGATTGCTGCGAGATCGATCCGTTGGTCGCATAGGTTTCCTTTTGAAGAACGAGTTTCGTTTGTTTGTCTATCCAAACACGCAACCCGGTCTGGCCGGTATAGTTGTTGATCAAGATAACGATCGAAGCGGGCCGCCCGGCGACGCTCCCATCTGGTCCCATGATGGCATGATAATTAGCCGTCAAAAGACCGATGTTATCGTCTAGTGTGACTTGATCGTCGATCGCGTCGTCCTGCACGACGATGACCCGATCGTGTTTGACATCGATGTTGAAGGCGGTGTCGCCCCGGCTAATGATCGAATCACCGTACAGGGCCTGTGGCGCGAGATACCAGTGCCGAGTCAGATCGGGAGCGCGGTGCTCGACTCGAAAGACCGACGCCACGGACTTGGATGTGCCAAATTGCACGCTCTGCATTTGACCGACAAACGAAACATGGTTGGGTGCATCGATCGCCGAACGGAGCAACGCGAATGCGTCTGCCGTCTTGGCGCATGCTGAGATCGGCAACGCCAGGAGCGCAACCGCCAAGCCGACGCTCGCGGCGGCTCTAAGGATTCGCATTCGCCGTGTAAAATACACCGTTAACGGCGGACTCGTCGGTGTTGAGCGCCGTTTCTTCAAGCGCGCCCGGATCGGCACCGCTGTGGTCGCCAAACGGAACCGTGCTGTTCATGGCGGCATGATCTTGCAGATAATAAGCCGCGTCGATACTAGGTGCAGGCGGCGATTGCGGGCGTAGATACCCCGGGCCGAAAAAGGCAAGCAGCAGCACAACGGCGGCAACCGGAAGCGCATAAGCGGGGCGCAGGAAAGCGCGCAGACGCTGAATTGCGGTCGGCTGCTCGGCTCGAATCTTCGCCCAGATCTCGGCCTTTAGCATCGGCGGCAGTTCGCGCTCTTCCACTTTGGCTTGATTGCGCAGCATCTCGGTGAGTGCGATCTCGGTCGAGTAGCCATCCCGGCAAGGCGCGCAATCGTCTAAATGGGCGTGCACCAGCGCATCGTCCTCCGGACGAAGCTGATTGTTGATGTAGTCGATAAGGTCCGTAGTTGATAGATGCTGCATAATGTTAACGCTGTTGCTTCTGTAGTAGTCGTCGTAAGAGCGCTCGTGCGCGATGGAGGCGAGATCGAACCGTTCCGATCGAACATCCCATTATTTCGGCTATTTCCTGGTAACTGTACTCCTCAATGTCGGCTAGAATAACCACTTGTCGCTGGTCGCCTGAGAGCATCTCGAGCGATTTCGAAAGCGGTTCGCTGAGCTGCCCTTCGACGTAGTCTTCGATCGGGCTGACCGCCAGCGGGCGCTGGCCACCAAACTCTTGCGGAGCATTGTCCTCGGGTAGCTCTTCCTGGAAACGTCCTTTCTTGCGCCGAAGTTCATCTCGGTGCAGATTCGTGACAATTCGATAGACCCACGAAAGGAACGAGGTTCCGGGCTGAAAACTGCGCCAAGC